>NZ_QSQK01000003.1:44878-165256 GCF_003436735.1 Collinsella sp. TF12-2AT
CTTTCTTTCGCAATAAACACCCCAGCGAGAGCCGAGTCGCCGCTGGGGTGTTTATTACTGTCTCCGTGGGGGTTTAGCTCAGCTGGGAGAGCGCGGGCTTTGCAAGCCTGAGGTCAGGGGTTCGATCCCCCTAACCTCCACCATGATGGACCTGTAGCTCAGTTGGTTAGAGCGTCCGGCTGATAACCGGGAGGTCACAAGTTCGAATCTTGTCAGGTCCACCATCAAAACTGTGAAGAGCCTTGGGGCGTTGCCTCAGGGCTTATTTCTTGTCTGCGATAAATCTCATTTTGGTTTTGTGTGCTGTGCGAAAGATTGGGTAGTATAGCTATTCAATGCGGCGACCCTGCCGCGTGTTAACCGCTACGTACCGGAGGTGTTCCATGGTTCGCGTCGACATAGAGACCATCGTCATGGCCGCCGGTCCCGTGCCATCGCTTATCGTGCTTCGCGAGCGCTGCGGCAAGTCGGATTCGACGGCACCGCTGCGTTCGCTTTCCATTCAGACCGGCTCGTTTGAGGCCGCGGCAATTAGCCGTGGCATCGATAGCGGTCGCGCCGAGCGCCCGATAACGCATGACCTGCTGCTTGACACCGTCGATGCCCTAGGAGCCAAGCTCGAGCGCATCGAGATCGTTCGTGCCGAGCCGCCGGTGTTCTATGCGACGATTGTTGTGCTGGTCGATGGTGACGAGCGCAATATTGACGCCCGCCCCAGCGACGCCATCGCCCTTGCCGTGCGCAGTAATGCCCCCATGTTTGTGGAGGACGACATCATGAATCGCCTGGGTACCGTTTCTGCCCATGCCGAGGAAGTTGACGACGAGCAGGAGTTCGAGAAGTTCGACGAGTTCGTCCATACGCTCTCCCCCGATGATTTCTAAATGTCTGGCACGCGAGCGGAGAGGTCGCTGATGGGTACCCGCGTATCGGCTGAAGCGGCCGCCATCGCGCGTGAAGCCCAGATGCGCTCGGAGGCATCCGAGGCGGCTCGCATTGCCTATGTGACGCAGGCCCGCACACTTCGCGAGCGCCGCGGCTCCTATATCAAGATGGTTATCATCTCCGCCCTTGTCGCGGTAATCTGTTCTCGTCTTCGTGGTACAGTTGGTGCGCTTGGGTTTTCGATTTCAACAGGCTTGGTAATCTGGGGTGTGGTCGATGCGGTAATGCTGACCAACCAGATCAAGGTACTCGACAAGCGCGCGATGGATATGGTGCGCGCCCGCGACGCTGCCGCCAAGA
Source organism: Collinsella sp. TF12-2AT (assembly GCF_003436735.1). NCBI lineage: Bacteria > Bacillati > Actinomycetota > Coriobacteriia > Coriobacteriales > Coriobacteriaceae > Collinsella > Collinsella sp. TF12-2AT. Next base: position 46,124 of record NZ_QSQK01000003.1, read on the forward strand.
TCGCTGCCGAGGCACAAGAACTGTAACGACGCCGGATTCGATGGGAAGGTCTAGAGATGGCACAGGATATGCAGGACGCCGGCAACGTCTCCGCCGAGCTCGACGCCATGGTGTGTGACCTGATTGGTGCGTTCTTGGACGACCTTGCCGCCGGTGAGAATCCGGGCGTAGTTGTGGCGATCGAGGACGCTGCTTCCAACCGCTATCTGGCCGCACTCGACGAGGATGGCGAGGAGGCATGTCTGGAGGCTGCCACCAACTTTATCTCCGAGCACAAGATGGGTCTTAAGGACGAGGGCCTGGGCCGTATCGCCCGCTATGCCATCGGCTATACCGGCTGTGTCGAGATTGACGGCGGCTACCACGACGCTCTGCTCGTGAGTTTCTTTGAGACGACGCTCGAGAGCGGTTTTTCGGCATATGTGCTGTATGAGGGCATGGGTGCCGGCGATGGTTTTATGTGGAGCGACCCTGAACCTGCAGGTGAGGAAACCCCTCTCATCTAAAATCGCTAAAATAAACGAGTTTTCGGTAAAAGGCTCAATATTCCCGCTGAGCGTTGTATCGCTGGGCGGGCCGCATACGCGTGCCGTTTGTATATGGATAGAAGATAGGGGAACTACATGCGCGTAGACAATCTGAGGAACATCGCCATCATCGCCCACGTCGACCACGGCAAGACGACGATGGTCGACAAGCTCCTGCGTGCCACGGACGCCTTCCGTGCCAACCAGCAGGTCGAGGACCGCGTCCTGGACTCTAACGACCAGGAGCGCGAGCGCGGCATCACGATTCTCGCCAAGAACATCTCTATCGAGTACAAGGACGTCAAGATCAACGTCATCGACACCCCGGGCCACGCCGACTTTGGCGGCGAGGTCGAGCGCGTGCTGCGTATGGCCGACGGCGCCCTGCTGCTGGTCGACGCTTTTGAGGGCCCCATGCCCCAGACCCGCTTCGTGCTGCGTCACGCTATCGACACCGGCCTCAAGATCATGATCGTCATCAATAAGATCGATCGTCCGGGCGCTAACCCCGAGAAGGCTTACAACGACTGCCTGGACCTCATGGCCGACCTGGGCGCTACCGACGACCAGCTCGAGTTCGCCATGGAGCACGTGGTCTACGCCAGCGCCATGAATGGCTTTGCCCGCCTTGACCCCAACGACGGCAACATGGACATGTACCCGCTGCTCGATATGATCATCGACGACATGCCCGCGCCCGAGGTTGACGAGAACGCTCCGCTGGCCATGCAGTGCGTGACCATCGATCACTCCAACTTCGTCGGCCGTATCGGCATCGGCCGCGTGTACTCCGGCACCATCCACCAGGGCGACCAGATCTTGGTCGTCAAGAACGACGGCTCCAGCGCCACCGCTACCGTCAAGCAACTCTTTACCTTCGACTACCTGGGCCGTACCGAGTGCCAGGAAGTCGGCGCCGGCGACATTGCCGCCGTTGTGGGCATCGACCGCACCGATATCGGCGATGTCTACACCGACCCCGAGAATCCCGTCGAGCTCGAGCCCATCGAGATCGACCCGCCGACCCTGTCCATCGTCTTTGAGGCTTCGACCTCCCCGCTCGTCGGCCGCGACGGCGATATCGTTGGCGCCCGTCAGCTCAAGGAGCGCCTGTTCAACGAGGCCGAGAACAACGTGACCATGAAGATCGAGGAGCTCGAGGACAAGAGCGGCGTCGAGGTCTCGGGCCGCGGCATTCTGCACCTGTCCGTTCTGATGGAGTCCATGCGCCGCGAGGGCTTTGAGTTCCAGGTCGGTCGTCCGCGCGTTCTGTTTAAGAAGGACGAGAACGGCAACAAGATGGAGCCTGTCGAGCAGGCCGTCGTCGAGTGCCCGGACGAGTACTCGGGCAAGGTCGTTGAGGTCTTCGGCACCTCCGGTGGCATCATGACGAGCATGGATACCTCGGGCATCGTGACGCACCTTGAGTTTAAGATCCCGACGCGTGGCATCATGGGCCTTAAGAACCGCATCATGAACGTCACCCACGGCGAGGGCGTGTTCTACCACACCTTCTTGGAGTATGGCCCCTACGCCGGCGAGATCGGCAACCGTCAGAACGGCGCCATGATCTCCATGACCACCGAGAAGGCCGTTGCCTACGCCCTGGGTACGCTGCAGGAGCGCGGCCAGCTGTTTGTTGAGCCGGGCACCGAGTGCTACGAGGGCATGATCGTGGGCGAGCGCAGCAAGGCCGGCGACATGGTCGTCAACATCGCCCGTACCAAGAACCTGGGCAACCAGCGTTCCTCGACCTCCGATATTTCCGTGCAGCTGGTGCCGCCCCGCACCTTCTCGCTGGAGGAGGCGCTGGAGTACATCGCCGATGACGAGCTGGTGGAGATCACTCCCAAGAATATTCGCCTGCGCAAGCGTCTGCTCAATGCCACCGACCGCAAGAAGGCCGCCGTCCGTGCCGGTCAGGTCAACAAATAAGCGCTGGGGCTTATAACTGCCAATAAGAAAGGGCGTCGACCGCAATGGTCGGCGCCCTTTTTGGTGCAATGGGATCAGGTTGCTTTGCGCCACCACAAAGGTGCCTGGCCCTTTTGTGGTGGTTGGCGGCTAGGCGGTGGGGAGTCCTGGCGTGTTAGCCGGCTGCTGCGGCTTGAGGTGGGCGTTGCGCCAGATGATCTGGATGGCGTAGCCGAGCGTGAAGACGAAGGCTACACCGCTGACAAAGTTGCCCATAAGAGGAAGTGCCGTGAGTGCGCCCGCGACGATACCGCCCACGGCGGCCATGGCGTAGCGGTTTTGGTTGTGTCCGACCATGCGCGCGACCGCGGTGCCCGTAAATGCCGCCGAGACCAAAGCGATGCCGATGACGCCGCACATGAGGGCGGCGGCGAGCGACAGGCCTGCAATCGAGATGATGAGCAGCAGCACGGCGGGAGCGACGGCGACCGTGCCCAGAAGACCACTTACCCACAGCGGCATGGGACGCTGATGGAGCATGCCGGCAGCGCTGGCGGTTGCGCGTGGAAAGACAAGCTCAAGCAGGATGGCGACAAAGCAGGTGGAAAGCGCCGCGGCAACGATGCCGCCGATAATGTCGTTGGCCGTAGAGGTGTTCTCGTTCTCGGTCCGGTCGATCTTGAGAGCTCCGACCTGGGCGCCCTCGGCCCGCTCGGGGTCCTGTGAGACGTGGGCGTTCACCGTGCCGGTGATGCGGGCGTTTTTACCCAGGATGAGCTTGTCGGCCCAGACCTCAACATCGCCATCGACGGTGCCGTCGATGGTTACGGTGCCGCCGGCAAGCGCCGCCGATTTGGCGGAGCCGCGCAGGGCGACCGTTTCGCCTGCCGCGTAAAAACAGTTGGCGGTGCTGCCGGTGTTGAGCACGACGTGCTGGCCGGCCACCGTGACGCTGCCATCGATTGCGGTTTTGGCGATATCGATGGTGCGTGCCGCCAGACGAACGGCGCCGCCTACGGTGCAATCGCGAATCGACAGGCTCTCACCCGCCGCGATAATATCGCGGCCGATGGAGGCGTCGTCTAGGTTGAGGCTTTGGCCGGCCCAGTACAGGTCTCCCTCGACGCCAGACGGAGTTGAGTCAACTTCGGTTGCGAGCACGTTGCCCGCGGTGTCAGTGCCGGCGAACGACACCGTGGGAAGTGCGGTGAGCGCGAGCGCAATCAGCGCGAATAGGATGGTGATGCGGGCCTGCGCTTTGTGGCGCCGGATCGACGGTACTTGGTTGCAAGGCATAGTGAATCCTTCGTTAGATGCTCGATATGCATCTAACAGGGTACCCAACGCGTGGGCACTCTAAAAGAACCTCTCGGTTGCATTTCGAAGGATGAGGCCGCGCAATCTACTTTTTGCGGTGCAAGAAGCGTGCGATGTCTTCCTCGGTGGGGCTTTTGATGTCAAAGCGTAGCGACAGCCAGCGCAGGCCCATGGTCACTACGACGCAAACGACCAGCGCGACGACATTGCTGACCAAGCCGCTCATGACGAGGCAGACATAGCTTGCCGATCCGGCGATAGCCGCGATGGCATAAAAGTTAGTACGTTGGAAAATGCCCGGAACCACGCCCATAAAGCCGTCGCGCAACATGCCGCCGCCCACGGCGGTGAAAAAGCCCATCATGATGCACACCGCCGGCGCAAAGCCGTAGACCAGCGCCTTGTCCGCGCCGGTTGCTGCATAGATGCCGACCGAGATGATGTCGAGCAGGGGAATGAGTTTTTCGGGCTTATCGACGATTGCCGGGAAGATATAGATGATGGCGGCTGTGGCGATGGAGAGCGGTAGTGCCATGGGCTGGTTGAGGATGTAGACGTTGCCGACCTGGAGCGTCATATCGCGCAAAAGACCGCCGCCCAGACCGCAGACCACCGCGAGCGCGACCGCGCCCACCAGGTCGAGCTTGTGCTCGCGAGCGACCAGCACGCCCGAGATCGATGCCGCGACAACGGCGAACATCTCGAGCCAAAATGGGATAGCGACCATGGCATCCGAGGCGTGTGAAGTAACAGTCATAGCGGCGACGACGGGCAAGATGAGGTCCTTTGATTCTCGGGTTTGAACAATGCCCGTACATAGTACATGGTTGGCGGCGATTGAGACCCTATTGCTCGGCAAACGGTAGGGACTGGGAACGGTCATGGGTACCAAACATGTACATCAGCCTCCAAAGATGCCGAAAAATGTCGTTTTTGGAGGGTGATGTACATGTTTGAGATTCAAGGTGAAATCGAAAGCAATGGGGGACGTGGCTGAATAGGAGGGATGTCCAAATTTTGAGCGGAGCTCAAAATTTATTCGGTCGGCTTGCGCCGACCGCGCTGCGCTAAAAACGCGCCACTGGCGCGTTTTCTTTACGCTCCGCGTCCTGACGGGTTCGAATCCCTCCTCCTCCGCCGCATTTGCTTGTAAGGGACTCTAAACAAAAAAGCCCCCGTTTTCGGGAGCTTTCTCAACCAAAATGGCGGAGGAGGAGGGATTCGAACCCTCGTGACCTTATACAGGCCAAACGGTTTTCGAGACCGCCGCATTCAACCACTCTGCCACCCCTCCGCGTGGGGTAAAAACAAAGCAGGCTCGAAGGCCTGCTTTGGAATTAACTGGCGGAGAGTCAGGGATTTGAACCCTGGAGACGCTTTTGACGCCTACACGATTTCCAATCGTGCTCCTTCGGCCACTCGGACAACTCTCCGTTAAATGCGAAAGTCAGTATACACGAGGAATCGCAAAGTGCAAACAGAAAAGTTGGCATTTTTTGAATCGCTTGGCTTCGTGACGGGATCGAGAAGGTCAAAAACGGGCTCTGACCAGCATGGCTGCATACAACAAATTGTTCAAAATAGGTATTTATAGACGACGTGGCAGCAATTTTAAAAATATTTGAACGGTGTTGTGAGCCACTGGTATGCATTTTGCGACCACAGCCTTGCAATGGCTGACCTGCAGTTTGATTTGGTTTGTCCCCACGGCGTCGTATCTTGTCCACAAATCCGTCAAGCACTTGGTCAGCATTTGGTTGGAAGACGCATGAAACGTCGTGCGAGTATGGGCATATGTGGAGGTCATGAGGTTGTAGCTGCATATTCTTGCGGCCTAGGAGGTTGAAAGATATTATTACCAAGTCTTTTCCTGCTTCAGGCGCACCTTCACGACCTGAAGCCACATTTGCCCAGAGGAGGTGACAATATGAAGGCTTATGAACTGCTGTTCTTTGTTGACCCGTCGCTCGACCCCGAGACTCGTCTCGCTGTTATGAAGCGTATCGATACCACGATCGCTGAGGGCGCTGGCAAGGTCGACTCCGTTGACGACTGGGGCAAGCGCAAGCTCGCCTACGAGATCAACGACCTCACCGATGGTGACTACACCCTCATCAACTTCCACGCAGATCCTACCCAGATCGCCGAGCTTGATCGCATCCTGCGCATCACCGACGCTGTGGTCCGCCACATGATCGTCCGTCGCGACGACCAGGAGTAAGACTGTCGTTTTGGACTGGGCTTGTGCCCCAAGAGGAAGTAGTGAGTTATGAGCATCAATCGAGTGAACATCACCGGTAACCTCACCCGCGATCCCGAGCTGCGCGCCACCGCCGGCGGAACCCAGGTTCTGTCCTTTGGCGTCGCCGTCAACGATCGTCGCCGTAACGCGCAGACTGGCGAGTGGGAGGACTATCCCAACTTTGTCGACTGCACTATGTTCGGCACCCGCGCCGAGGCCGTGAGCCGTTTCCTGGCAAAGGGAAACAAGGTCGCGATCGAGGGCAAGCTGCGCTACAGCTCTTGGGAGCGCGACGGCCAGCGCCGGAGCAAGCTTGAGGTCATCGTCGATGAGATCGAGTTTATGAGCTCCCGTGGTGGCCAGGGTGGCTACGATCAGGGCGGTTATGCCCCCGCAGCTCCCGCGCCTGCAGCACGTCCTGCCGCACCGGTGGCTACGCCGCCCGCGGTCGACGTCTACGATGAGGACATCCCGTTCTAAGGGTTGTTCACCTATTTTTGAGTGAGAGGCGGCTTCGGTTCGCCGAAGTTGCCAAATGAAAGGTATTTTGACATGGCTAATGATTTTTCTGCACGTCAGCCGCGTCGTAAGTACTGCCAGTTCTGCAAGGAGAACACTGAGTTCATCGACTATAAGGACACTCAGCTTCTCCGTAAGTACATGACCGATCGTGGCAAGATCAAGCCCCGTCGCGTCACTGGCGCTTGCACGCAGCATCAGCATGACATCGCCAACGCCATCAAGCGCGCCCGCGAGATGGCTCTCCTGCCGTACACCGTCCCCGTGGTTTCCTCTCGTGGCAACCGCGACCGCGGCTAAGAAGGGAGACGCATCATGAAGGTTATTCTTCTCGATGAGATCAAGGGCAAGGGCGGCGAGGGTGACGTCGTAGAGGTCGCTCAGGGTTACGCTGAGAACTTCCTGTTCCCCAAGAAGCTCGCTGTTGCCGCCACCAAGGGCAACCTCAAGCAGCTCGACGAGCGTCGCAACAACATCGCCAAGCGCGAGGCCGTCCGTCTGGCTACCGCCAACGAGACCAAGGCTGCCCTCGAGGGCAAGACGGTCACCGTTGACGTCAAGGTCGGCGACGAGGGCATCCTCTTTGGCTCTGTTACCGCCGCTATGATCGCTGACGCCATCAAGGCTCAGCTCGGTATGGACATCGACCGCAAGCGCGTCGAGCTCGGTAAGCCCATCAAGGTTGCCGGTGCCCACACCGTTGCCATCTCGCTGTACCGCGAGATCAAGGCCGAGGTTGTCGTTCTCGTCGGCGTTACCGCCGAGGAGCTCGCTGCCGAGGCTGAGGTCGAGGAGGCCGCTGAGGTCGCCGAGGCCGAGACCGCCGAGGTCGAGACTGAGGCTGCTGCCGAGTAGCATTTGCTGCAACGCAACAATCTTGTTCTAAGAAGGGCGCTCTGGGAAACCAGGGCGCCCTTTTGTTTTTTGCGCTGAGTGAGTGTCATGGTGAACGTTGCGTCGAAGTCCTATATACAGGACCGTTCATCCGTTTGGTTCGGTGATGATTGGCGGCGCGCGGCGCGTTTTGGGACCGTGGCTGATACTATGGATGCTCGCAAGCGATATGAATGAGGATGCTCATGGCATATGACGATAGGGAGACCGGGCTGACGGTCGAGGACCGCGGCTCAAAGTTGGGTCTTCCCCAAAACCAAGATGCAGAGGCCAATGTACTGGCCGCTATGCTGCTATCGCCCGAGGTGGTCGAAGAGGCCCAGGTCGAGCTGCAGCCCGATGACTTCTACCGGCCCATTCATAAGACCATCTATACCGCGATGGTCGATATGTACAACAGCCGCATTCCCATCGACTCCATCTCGCTGATCGATTACCTGCGCAGCATCAACAAGCTCGATGCCGTGGGCGGCGAGGCCTACATTTTGGAGCTGATGGGTCAGACCCTGTCGCTCGTCAACTGGCAGCACCATGCCGCCATCGTCCGTCGCGACTCGATGCTGCGCGAGCTGATCGGTGCCACCAACGAGATCAACGCGCTGGCCTATAACGCCCCTACCGACACCAAGGAGGTCGTGGAGCTGGCCGAGAGCAAGCTGCTCAAGGTCACGGCGCGCGAGGTCAAGTCGAGCTACAAGACGTTGACCGAGTTTATGGTCGAGGCCTATAACGAGGCCGAGGAAGTATGCCAGGCCGGCGGCCAGGCTGCGGGCGTGCCCACGGGTTTCCCGTCGCTCGACCGCATGCTCATGGGTTTTCGCGAAGGCCAGCTCATCATCATCGGCGCCCGTCCTGCCGTGGGTAAGACGTCGTTCGCTCTGAACCTGGCACTTAACGCTGCCGCTGCTGGTTATACCGTCGGCTTCTTCTCACTGGAGATGTCGGGCAAGGAAATTGCCCAGCGTCTGATTTGCGCCTACGCCATGATCTCGATCAGTGACTTCCGCATGGGCCGCATTAGCCCCGAGCAGTGGGCCAATATCAACGAGGCCACGCAGACCTTGTCCAAGCTCGATATTCTGATTGACGATACGCCCGGCACCACAGTGACTGAGATTCGCGCCAAGAGCCGCCGCATGCTCCATAACAAGGAAAAGGCAATCATCATTTTGGACTACCTGCAGCTGGTGAGTCCTCCACCGGGACGCCGCTCCGAGAGCCGTACCGTCGAGGTTTCGGAGATGTCGCGTGGTCTTAAGATTATGGCCAAGGAGCTCAAGATCCCGCTCATCGCGCTGTCACAGCTCTCGCGTCAGGTCGAATCCCGTACCGGCAAGCGCCCGCAGCTTTCCGACCTTCGTGAATCGGGCTCCATCGAGCAGGACGCCGATATCGTCATGTTCTTGGACCGCTCCGCCGACGAGGCCGAAGCCTCGCGCGACGATCGACCCGACGAGGGCGTTACGCGTATCGTCGTGGCCAAGAACCGTTCGGGCCCGATCGGCGACGTCGACCTGATGTTCCTGCCGGCATCCACCAAGTTCTATGAGCTTGATGGGGCACATGCCGAGGAGTAGGACAGGCGCCCGTTGCACGGGTATACTGGGAATGTTTTGTGCTTCTGCGTGCCGGCGTGGCGCGTAGACAGTCCATGAATGTAAGGAGTAAACATGCCGTCAACCGTTTTGGTCGGTGCCCAGTGGGGCGATGAGGGCAAGGGTAAGATTTGCGACCTGGTCGCCGGCGACTTCGATGCCGTCGTGCGCTATTCGGGCGGCAACAACGCCGGTCACACCATCGTCGTCAACGGCAAGAAGTACGGCCTGCACCAGGTGCCCTCCGGCATCATGTATTCCGATCACGTGTCGGTGATCGGTAACGGCTGCGTCGTCAACCCCAAGGTCGTCCTTGAGGAGATCGACATGTTCGAGGCCGACGGCATCACCACCAAGAACCTCAAGATTAGTGGCAACGCGCATGTCATCATGCCGTACCACATCGATCTGGATGGCGCCTTTGAGCAGAAGCTCGGCAAGAAGAACATCGGTACCACCAAGCGCGGCATCGGTCCGTGCTATCAGGACAAGATGGCCCGCATTGGTCTGCGCATGCAGGACATGCTGGACGAGACGCTGTTCCGCGACAAGCTGGAGACCGCTCTTGCCCGCGTGAACCCCGAGCTCGAGCTCATCTACAACCTGCCCACCTACACCGTGGACCAGATTTGCGACGAGTATCTGCCGATGGCCGAGCGCCTGCGTCCCTACATCACCGAGACGAGCCTGCTGCTCAACAACATGATCGATGAGGGCAAGAACCTGCTGTTTGAGGGCGCCCAGGCGACGCTGCTCGACATCGACCACGGCACCTATCCGTACGTGACGTCTTCCAACTGTACCGCCGGCGGCGCCATCACCGGCTCCGGTGTGGGCATGAAGAACGTCGACCGCGTGCTGGGCGTCATGAAGGCCTATATCACCCGCGTCGGTTCGGGCCCCATGCCCACCGAGCTTTCCTATGAGTCCGAGGCCGGCCACACGCTGACCGAGGAGGGCTATGAGTACGGCGTGACCACCGGTCGCCGTCGTCGTTGCGGCTGGTTTGACGGCCCTATCGCCAACTATGCCTCGCGCGTCAACGGCCTCACCGACATCGCCGTGACCAAGCTCGACGTGCTTTCGGCCTTCGACACCATCAAGGTGTGCGTGGCCTACGACGTCGATGGCGAGCGCTACACGAGCGTGCCCGAGCATCAGGTGCGCTTTGAGCACGCCAAGCCCATCTACGAGGAGCTCCCCGGCTGGAAGTGCGATATCACCGGTTGCCGCAGCTTTGACGAGCTGCCGCAAGAGGCTCAGGACTATGTGGCGTTTATCGAGGATCTGGCACACACCCGCGTGACGTTCATTGGCGTTGGCGCTGGTCGCGAGCAGATCATCAACCGATTCTGGAAGTAATCGGGACCATTTGGTTATTGCGATATACCCCTTTGCAGCCCAAGTGGGCGGCCGAGGGGTATATTTGCTTGCAAAGGGCTCGCGCGGAGCGGGCCATTCATCCATAGAGGAGGCACCCTTGAAGGCGGACACTCAAACCATCGACATCCTGTTGTTGGGCAGCGGCGGCCGCGAGCATGCTTTGGCAGCAAAGCTCGCAGCATCACCGCGCGCCGGCAAGCTCTACATTGCGCCGGGTAACGGCGGCACCGCGAGCTGCGGCGAGAACGTTGTTCTCGACGACTGCGATCCCGCGGCCGTGGCGGCGTTTGCTCAGAGCCACGGATGCGGACTCGTGGTAATTGGCCCCGAGGCTCCGCTCGTGGCGGGCGTGGCCGACGCCGTGCGCGCGGCGGGTATTCCCTGCTTTGGCCCGGGTGCCGAGGGCGCCCAGATGGAGGGCTCCAAGCTGTTCTCCAAGCAGCTCATGGAGCGTGCGGGCATTCCGACGGCAGCCTATGGTTCGTTTACCGACGAGGCTTCGGCTCTCGCCTACGTGCGCGAGCAGGGCGCCCCGCTGGTCGTCAAGGCCGACGGCCTTGCCGCGGGCAAGGGCGTTATCGTGGCGACCGAACTTGAGCAGGCCGAGGAGGCCGTGCGCGAGTGCTTTGGCGGCACCTTTGGCGATGCCGGCAGCACCGTGGTCATCGAGGAGATGCTCGTTGGTCCCGAGTGCTCGCTGCTGGCCTTTACCGACGGCAAGACCGTGCGCCCCATGGCCACTTCGCAGGACCACAAACGCGCGCTCGAGGGCGACAAGGGCCCCAACACCGGTGGCATGGGCGTCTACAGCCCGGTGCCCATCGTGACCGATGAAGAGCACGCCACGATGGTGGCGGTCATGGAGCAGACCGCGGCCGAGCTTGCTGCCGAGGGCATCGACTACCGCGGCTGCCTGTATGGCGGCTTTATGCTCACCCCCGCCGGCCCCAAGGTGCTGGAGTTCAACGCCCGCTTTGGTGATCCCGAGACTCAGGTTGTGCTGCCGCGCCTTAAGAACGACCTGGTCGAGGTCATGCTCGCCTGCGCCAACTGCGAGCTCGATCAGATTGAGCTCGACTGGCGTGACGAGTGGGCCGTGGCCGTTGTCCTGACGAGCGCGGGCTATCCCGGCAGCTACGAGAAGGGCAAGGTCATCACTGGCATTGAGGATGCCGAGGCCATGGAGAACGTGACCGTTTACCACGCGGGTACTGCCGTGGTGGACGGCCAGCTCGTGACCAATGGTGGCCGCGTGCTTGCCGTGACCGCTCTGGGCGACACGTTTGAGAACGCTCGCAACCTTGCCTACGAGGCTTGCGAGAAGATTGATTTTGAGGGCAAGACCCTGCGTCACGACATCGGCCTGCGCGCGCTGCGCGGCCGCGACGCCTGGGATGCCTAAAATCCGAGAGGAATGAGACGGATGGACGAGAAGAACGAAGAGCTCGTGGACGCGCAGATCGTCGAAGAGGACAGCCGCATGTATGGGCACGCCGAGGGCGAGCCTGGTGGCGAGGTCGCTGACGAGCCGGCGCTGGTGCTGGGCGACGACGACCCGCACGATGCCGAGCTGCACGAGAAGATTCTTTCGGAGGAGTGCGCCTGGAAGGGCAAGATCCTCGACGTCCACCGTCTTGAGGTTGAGCTGCCCAACGGTCGCCGCAGCGCCCGCGATATCGTTCGCCATCCGGGTGCGGCGGCCGTCGTGGCGCTGACCGAGAGCGGCAAGATCGTACTGGTGCGTCAGTACCGCACCGCCATCGACCGCGTGACGGTCGAGATTCCCGCCGGCAAGCTCGATCCAGGCGAGGATCCGCTCGATTGCGCCAAGCGCGAACTGCATGAGGAGACGGGCTTTAGGGCTGGTCGTATTCGCTTTTTGACGTCGATTGTCACGTCCTGCGGTTTTTGCGATGAGATCATCCGCATCTACTTGGCTACCAAGCTCGAGTTTGATGCGCCCAACCCCGATGATGACGAGTTTGTCAACGTGGACCTGGTGCCGCTGCACGAGCTGATCGACGCCGTGCTCGACGGCAAGATCGAAGACGCCAAGACCGTCGTAGGCGCGCTTGCCTGCGACAGCATCGCGCACCGCTTGGGTGGGGCCGAGCTCTAGGTTACGCGGTTTTACCAAACCGCGTAACGAGTCGACGCTGCAAACGCCCCTAAGCGGCAATCTGCCTTTCAATCGTCGCTCGCGTACCGAAGTACGCGTCGCTCCTCTTTCAAGGCACCTTGCTCGCTTAGGGACGTTTTCGCTGACGCTGCCAGAACATCGGCGTTATGCTTGTTGGGACGCTTTGTTTTCAGCCTGACCGGTTCAACCGGATTTCTCACGCTATTTATTTCTCTTCGAGGATTGCATGTTTAAAAGGTTTCTCTCGTATTACGAGCCCCAGACGGGGCTTTTTGTTGCCGATACTGTTTGTGCTCTGGTGCTTGCTGCCATTGACCTTGCGTTTCCTATTATTCTGCGCAATCTGACCGGCGGGTTGTTTACCCAGGGTCAGGCTGCCATTATGCAGGCACTCGGTATGATTGCGGTGGGACTGGTGCTGATGTATGCCATCCGCTGCGCCTGCCGCTACTTTGTGAGCTACTGGGGCCATGTGATGGGCGCGCGCATGGAGTCCAAGATGCGCGAGGACCTGTTCGATCAGTACGAGCGCTTTAGCTTTGCATACTTCGATCGCAACAGCTCGGGCGACATGATGAGCCGCGTGGTCAACGACCTGTTCGATATCTGCGAGGCGGCGCACCATGTGCCCGAGTGGATCATCATCTGCGGCATCGAGATTATCGGCTCGTTTGTGATCCTCTTTACCATCGCCCCGGTGCTGGCGCTTGCCATGGCTGTGGTGACAGCAGCGTTTGCGGTCATCATGTTTTGGCAGAACATGCGCATGCGCGAGGTCTTTAGCGACAATCGCAAAAAAATCAGCGGCATCAATGCGCAGCTGCAGGATTCGCTGGCGGGCATGCGCGTGGTCAAGAGCTTTGCCAATGAGGAGACCGAGCGCTCTAAGTTCCGCGCCTCCAACAATCGCTACCTTTCGTCCAAGGAAAACATGTATCACGCCATGGGCGTCTATACTGCGACGTATGGCCTGCTCTCGGGTGTGCTCTATGTGATCGTGGTACTGCAGGGCGGCTGGCTGGTCGCCCAGGGACAGCTGCAGGCGGTCGATATGGCGACCTTTGCACTCTATATTTCGCTGTTCTGCACGCCGCTCGAGACGCTCGTCAATTCGGCCGAAACGTATCAGAAGGCTATCGCCGGCTTTAAGCGTATGGACGAGGTGCTCTCGACCGTGCCGGATATCCAGGACAAGCCGGGCGCCACGGATCTGCAGGTGACTGCCGGCGCCGTGGAATATCACGACGTGTGCTTTAACTACGAGGACGTTGAGCTGGGCGAGGGCGATGCCGAAGAGCGTCCCGTTATCGACCATATGAATCTGTCCATCAAGCCCGGGCAGACCATCGCTTTGGTTGGCCCTTCGGGCGGTGGCAAGTCCACGACCTGTTCGCTGCTGCCGCGCTTTTATGACGTGGCTGCCGGATCCATTAGCATCGACGGCCAGGACGTGCGCGATGTGACGCAGCAGAGCCTGCGTCGCGCCATCGGCCTGGTGCAGCAGGATGTCTATCTGTTTGACGGCACGATTGGCGAGAACATCGCCTACGGCAAGCCGGGCGCTACGGCAGGAGAGATCGCCGAGGCCGCCCGTCGCGCCAACATCGATGCCTTTATCGAGTCGCTTCCACAGGGTTATGACACGGTCGTGGGCGAGCGCGGCAGCCGTCTTTCGGGCGGACAGAAGCAGCGTGTTGCCATCGCGCGAGTGTTTCTCAAGAACCCCAAGATCCTTATTTTGGATGAGGCGACGAGTGCTTTGGATAACGAGAGCGAGGAGGCGGTGCAGGAGTCGCTCGAAGAGCTGGCACGCGGCCGCACCACGATTATCATCGCCCACCGTCTTTCGACCATTAAGCATGCCGATGAGATCGCGACCGTTGAGCATGGTCGCGTTGTGGAGCGTGGCACGCACGAGGAGCTTCTCGCCCGTGGCGGCACTTATGCCCGTTACTATCGAATGCAGTTCGAAGGTGCGCGTGCGCATGAGCTCGACTGATTGATATGACAGGAAGTTTATGGCTGACAAGAACCCTTTGACTCCGGAAGAAGTGACGGAGTTATTCTCCGAAATCGATGCATCCGGTGTCTTGGATCCCACGCTTGCCAAAAAGCGCACCGAGCGCATGCGTGAGAAGGAGGCTGCGGCCAAGCGCGGTGACAAAGCGGCGCTAGCGCAGCTGCGCAGCGAGGACCGCGCGAGCCAGGCAAAACATATCGACCCGCTGTCCGAGGACGACCCTTCGGGCTCGCAGGTGAGCCATACCATTACGAAGACTGCCATGGCCGTGGTCATTGGCATCTTGGTGCTGATTGTGGGCATGCAGATTGGCTACGGCGTGATGCGACGCCTGAACACCGCCAACCTGTCCGAGAGCGTTTCGGTGGATACCGTTTCGACGGCGCTGAAGGGCGGCCTTGAGTGGGGCAACGGCTTTACGCAGTTCCCGCTCGACTTTACCGTCGATGAAGCTGATGAGCGTACGGGCACGGTCGAGGTGACGGTGTTGGACACATCGTCTGCCAACGAGCTCGAGCTGCTGTCCAACGGGCAGATTCAGGCCGCTGCGCTTGCGACCAACGCGCTGCTCAACGATAAGATCGACCGCGTGGTGTATAACGTTCACGCCTATATCGACGAGGATAGCAACATTCAGCACGATTCCTTCTTTGGCATGTTTCCCGCGCGGGGTCATCAGAGCGCCATTTTGACGTTTGTGTGGACCAAGAGCTCATCCAACGCCACGAGTATCGACTGGAAGATGCGCATCGTAAGCATGGACGACACCATTGCCGAGCGCATTCAAAAACAGGTGAACTCGGTTTCGTCGCTGATCGAGGACCCGGTGGTGAGCCAGACCAAGATTGACGAGGAAAAGGCCGAACGTGACCTGGAGCATCGTCTGCATGGCCGCGAGATTTTCCGCGGCGGCAAGCCCGATCGCTCACCGTCCGATCTGCTGGAACAGGACAAGCAAAAGTAAGAGGCCATTATCCCGCGTGAGCCACAAGCCCACGCGGGATGATTTTTCCGGGACGGGGATTAAAAAATCATTATGCATAGAAAGTCATAATTATCATTTCGTAAACATTTCGATGAAATTAACGCCATGAGGCATGCTTGCGGTTACAATACCGCGAGGCCTAACTACACACCTTTAAGCCGGTCCTGTGAGACCGGGAAGGAGAATTATGGCGAACAACCATACCGCGGGCGCTGCCGCCCGCACCTTCGCGCCCAGCGAGCTTTGCCAGCGTATGCTGGCCAAAACCAGCAAGGGCGCCTGCGGTCCCTGTATCCTGTATCTTGAGGATGGGACCATTTTTTATGGACGTGCATGCGGCGCCGAGGGCACCGCGACCGGCGAAGTCTGCTTCAACACCTCGCTTGAGGGCTACTTTGAGGTCATGACCGACCCGAGTTATGCCGGCCAAATTGTAACCATGACCTATCCGCAGATCGGCAATTACGGTATCGACGAGACCGATGTCCAGTCGGCCTTCCCCGGCGACGCCGTGCGCCCTGCGAGCGCTCCGGCTATGCGCGGCATGATCGTTCGCGACATGTGCGCCACGCCTTCTAACTGGCGCTCGGCCGTCAGCGTGCCGGAGTACCTGCGCGCTCACGGCATCGTCGCTATCGAGGGTGTCGACACCCGCGCTCTGGTGCGCCATCTGCGCGACAATGGTTCCAAGATGGGCATTATCTCGACAGAGATCTTCGACGTCGACGAGCTCGCCGAGCGTCTGGACGCAGCGCCCACGCTGGTGGGCGAGAACCTGGTCAAGACCGTGAGCTGTCCCGCGCCTCACGAGTTTGTGGCCGCCGACCTGCCTGCCACGCATGGCTTTGCGCTTGTGGCTGCCGCTCCTGCCCGTCACAAAGCGGTCGCCTACGACTGCGGTGTGAAGCGCGGTATTCTGGAGGGCCTGGTCCGTGCCGGCTGCGACCTCACCGTCGTGCCGTGGGATACGCCCGCCCAGCAGGTGCTCGACATGAATCCTGATGGCGTCTTTTTGTCCAACGGCCCCGGCGACCCCGATGCCGTGGTGGAGACCTACGAGCAGGTGCAGCAGCTGATCGGCAAGGTGCCGGTCTTTGGTATTTGCCTGGGTCACCAGATGATCAGCTTGGCCTGCGGCGCCCAAATGGAAAAGCTTAAATTCGGTCACCGTGGCGGTAACCAGCCGGTTATGAATCTGGTGAGCCGTCGCGTGGAGATCACCGCGCAAAACCACGGCTTTGGCCTGCTGTTCCCCAGTCTGGGCAAACTGATTCCGGAGCTTTCCGGCGGCGAAACCGAGCATGCGGCCGATGGCGACCTGCGCGCCTGGGTGCGTCGCGGCGTCGCGCCGGTCGTGATGAACGAGCGCTTTGGTCGCATTCGCCTGACACATGTGAACCTCAACGACGGCACCGCCGAGGGCATCCAGCTGCTCGACGCCCCGTGTTTCTCGGTCCAGTACCACCCCGAGGCTTCGCCCGGCCCCACCGATGCCCACTATCTCTTTACCGCCTTTACGCGACTCATGGACGGCGAGGAGAACTACCTGGACATCGACACCGCGAAGGACCGCCTCGCCGGCTGGAATTTCGCCGAGTCCGAGAACGCTGCGACCGAGGAGAACTAACATGCCTAAACGTACTGACATCAAGCGCATCCTCGTTATTGGTTCGGGCCCCATCGTTATTGGCCAGGCCTGCGAGTTCGACTACTCCGGCGCCCAGGCCTGCAAGGTGCTCAAGGAGGATGGCTTTGAGGTCATCCTGGTCAACTCCAATCCGGCGACCATCATGACCGACCCGGGCTTGGCCGACCGCACCTATGTTGAGCCTATCACCGCCGAGTTTATCGAGCGCGTGATCAAGAAAGAGCGCCCGGACGCGCTGCTGCCCACGCTGGGCGGCCAGACCGGTCTGAACGCCGCCGTCGAGCTGGCAAAGGACGGCACGCTCGACAAGTACGGCGTCGAGATGATCGGCTGCGACCTGGCCGCTATCGAGCGCGGCGAGGACCGCAAACTCTTTAACGAGGCCATGGCCGAGATCGGCCTGGAGGTCGCGCGCTCGGGCTATGCCTACAGCGTGGCCGACGCCGAGGCTATCGCCGAGCGCGTGGGATATCCCTGCGTACTGCGCCCGAGCTTTACCCTCGGTGGCGCCGGCGGCGGCATCGCGCATACCCACGAGGAGCTCGTCTCCATCGTGAGCCAGGGCCTTGAGCTCTCGCCTGCCCATGAGGTGCTGGTCGAGGAGTCCATCGAGGGTTGGAAAGAGTATGAGATGGAGGTCATGCGCGACCACGCCGGCAACGGCATCATCGTGTGCTCCATCGAGAACCTCGACCCCATGGGCGTGCACACCGGCGACTCCATCACCGTGGCGCCAGCGCAGACCCTCTCCGACCTTGAGTACCAGCGCATGCGTGTCGCGTCGCTCGCCATTCTGGAGAAGATTGGCGTCGAGACCGGCGGCTCCAACGTGCAGTTTGCCGTGAACCCCCAGACCGGCCGTCTGATCGTCATCGAGATGAACCCGCGCGTGAGCCGTTCGTCCGCACTGGCCTCCAAGGCCACGGGCTTCCCCATCGCCAAGGCCGCCGCTCGCCTGGCCGTGGGCTACACGCTCGACGAGATCGTCAACGACATCACCAAGGCAACGCCCGCCTGCTTTGAGCCCACGATCGACTACTGTGTGGTCAAGGTGCCGCGCTTTGCCTTCGAGAAGTTTAAGGGTACCGACCCCACGCTCACCACGCGCATGAAGGCCGTGGGCGAGATTATGGCGATCGGCCGCACCTTTGAGGAGGCCTTCGGCAAGGCCATGCGCTCACTGGAGGACGGTCACCAGGGCATCTGCGCCGGTGGCAAGGAGGGTGCCGACAAGCTGAGCGACGATGAGCTCGCTCAGGCCGTGGCAACCCCGACCGAGCACCGCATCTTCTTTGTGGTCGAGGCCCTGCGCCGTGGCTGGGACATCGCCCACATCCATGCCATCTGCGGTATCGATCCGTGGTACCTCAA
Organism: Collinsella sp. TF12-2AT; assembly: GCF_003436735.1. NCBI lineage: Bacteria > Bacillati > Actinomycetota > Coriobacteriia > Coriobacteriales > Coriobacteriaceae > Collinsella > Collinsella sp. TF12-2AT. Next base: position 64,679 of record NZ_QSQK01000003.1, read on the forward strand.
CCGTATCAACGACATGGTGCAGGTCCAGGAGAGCATCCGCGGCCTGCGTGTGGAGGATATCGACGCCGACGCGATGCGCCTGCTCAAGCAGTACGGCACGAGCGACGCCGAGATTGCCGCGCTGACCGGCTCGGACGAGCGCTTTGTGCGCGCCTATCGCAAGGGTCTGGGCGTGGTTCCCAGCATGAAGACGGTCGATACCTGCGCTGCGGAGTTTTCGAGCGCCACGGAGTACCACTACAAGACGTACGAGAACATCTACCGCACGAGCCCGGATGCCAAGAAGTGCGTGGCTCCCGACGAGACCACGCCGGCGGACAAGCCCAAGGCGATGATCCTGGGCGCCGGCCCCAACCGCATTGGCCAGGGTATCGAGTTCGATTACTGCTGCGTGCACGCGAGCTACGCGCTGGCGGCCCGCGGCTTCGAGACCATCATGGTCAACTGCAATCCCGAGACCGTCTCGACCGACTATGACACGTCCGACCGTCTGTACTTTGAGCCGCTCACCTACGAGGACGTCATGGACGTTATCGATGTCGAGCGCCCCGACGGCGTCGTGGTGACGCTCGGCGGCCAGACCCCGCTTAAACTGGCGCGCATGCTCGAGGAGAGCGGCGTCAACATTATGGGCACAAAGCCCGACGCCATCGACTTTGCCGAGGACCGCGAGCGCTTTGCCGCCCTACTCGACAAGCTGGGCATTATGTACCCGCCGGCGGGTCAGGCCACCTCGTTTGAGGAGGCCGAGGCCGTGGCCGCGCACATCGGCTACCCGCTGCTGGTGCGTCCGAGCTACGTGCTGGGTGGCCGCGGCATGATGATCGCCTACGATGCCGGGCATCTACGCGATTACATGGCCGAGGCTGCGCGCATTAGCCCCGACTACCCGGTGTACCTCGACCGCTTCCTGGAGGGTGCGATTGAGTCCGATGTCGATGCCCTGTGCGACGGCGAAGAGGTCTACATCGGCGGCATCCTGGAGCATATTGAGGAGGCCGGTATTCACTCCGGCGACTCTGCGACCTGCATTCCGCCGTTTAGCTTTAGCGAGAGCCTGCAGGCGAAGCTCCGCGAGACCACGCGCCGCATCGCGATGGCGCTGGGCGTACGCGGCCTGGTCAACGTGCAGTATGCCATCAAGGGTGAGACCGTCTACGTGATCGAGGCCAACCCGCGTGCCAGCCGTACCGTGCCGTTTATCTCCAAGGCCACCGGCGTGCCGCTGGCCAAGTGCGCGGCGCGTATCATGGCGGGCGATTCCATCGCGAGCTTGGGCCTGCCGAGCGATGAGCGTCAGCTGGACTGGTTCTGCATGAAGGAAGCCGTTATGCCCTGGGGCCGTTTCCCGGGCGCCGACGTCATCCTGGGGCCCGAGATGAAGTCGACGGGCGAGGTCATGGGTATCGCCAAGAGCTATCCCGAGGCATACGCCAAGACGCAGCTGGCGATCGACTACAAGCTGCCCGGCCCGAGTTGCGGCAAGGTGTTCATTAGCGTGTGCGACCGCGACAAGCGCCATATCCTTTCGGTCGCCCGTATCCTGCGCTATCTGGGCTTTGACATCTGCTCTACCGAGGGTACGGCGCGCGTGCTGCGTGGAGGCAACGTGACGTGCGAGATCGTGGAGAAGATTAGCGGCCCGCACGACGGCGAGCGCCCCAACATCGGCGACCTCATCGCCGATGGCAAGATCGCGGTGATCATCAACACGCCGTACGGTCCGGGCTCGCGCGGCGACGGCTATCTGCTGCGCACCGAGGCAGTGCGACGCGGTGTGACCTGCGTGACCGCGATGTCTGCCGCCAACACGTACGTGAGTGCCATCGAGGCGGTGCGTGAGGACCAGCAGGGTCACGGCAGCGCCAACGACATGGGCATGGACGTCATCGCCCTGCAGGACTTGCCGCAGCATACGGTGTAGGTTGAACTGGCCGGCCGGGGCGGAGGGGGCTGAGTTTCCCCCTTCGCTCCGGCTGCAAGCAGAGTCGCTCAGTGGGAAACTCAGCCCCCTCCGCCCCGGCCTACGGTGACTCGGTTGCACCGTGTGCTGCCGAAGGGGCTTTGTGCGATGACTAGGGCTGAATAGAAAATGAGTGTGGGCGCCGTCGTTCGTTTGAACGACGGCGCCCACGTTTTGGATTTATTGGGCTGTGGCGGTGAAGGTTGTTTTGTCGGCGGCGATGTGCACGTGCAGCTTTGCCTGACCGTCGCAGCTGATGAGCACGCCTACCTCGAACGGGGTTCCCGTCTTGTCGTAGGTCGAACGCACGATGCGCATCGCCGCCTTACCGGTGTTCTGTCCCAAAAGACGCGCCTCATGCTTGTCGAGGTCGACCGTCTCGTAGACGGCATCGACGCTTGCGGGCAGGATGCCGGTCTTTTCCGCGATGTAGGCGTAGAGCGAGCCATCCACGTCTTTGCGCGTGAGCTCGGGGCAAAGTGACACGGGGATATAGACGTAGTTGAGCTCCATGGGTTTGTCGTTGGCGAGACGCAGGCGGCGAATCTCCCAGACGTGTGTCCCTTCGGGCACTTTGAGCCCGGAGGCGATGCCGCGGACGGCCGGTATGCTTGAAAAGGCGAGAATCTGCGAGCTCGGAACCCGTCCCGCTTCGCGCATCCGCGCGCTGAAATTCAGGGCCAGGTCGATGCCGGGTGCTGAAGTTTGGGGCTTGATGAACGTGCCCTGGCCGCGCTTGCGCACCACGCGCCCCTCGATGACGAGATCTTGGAAGCAACGGCGCACGGTCGCGCGCGATAACTCCAGCCGCTCACAGATTTCGAGCTCGCGTGGCAGCGGCGTCTTGGTGTCGAACGCCTGGCTGGCGATAAGCAGAGCGATTCGATGTTTAAGCTGGACATAGAGCGGCGTATCACCGCTGCGGTCGAAGGGTTCGGAGGCGAGAAACGAGATCATATCCATGGGGTACCTCCATGTCGTGGGCGTACGTGACATGGTCTGACACTGCGGGGCAAACCGGAGATGCCAGGCCCGATTCTTGCTGGTATGTATGGTGCATAAGGAACATAAAACATTTATCAGGCAATCTACCTGCTATTTTAAAAATAATTAGAAGAAAAAATAATTTAGGCACAAAAATAGTTGCTACCGTTAACAGATGAATAGTTGCCGTTCGCAACTATTTTCTTGTACCGAACATGCCCCGGCGCAACAATAATCTCAGCAAAAAGCAAAGCCGTGCGACACACGGCAGGCCGAGAGGAGACCGCATGCGGTATCTGGTAATGGTCAGTCACGGAACGCTCGCTCCCGGACTGCACAGTGTCCTCAAGATGCTCGGCAATGACGCCCCGAACATCTTGTCGACGAGTCTCGTGGACGGCATGGGCGCTGACGAGTATGTCGAGAACGTCAAGGCGATGCTCGCTCCCGTTACCGCCGATGACGAGGTTGTCCTGCTTGGTGACATCCTGGGCGGATCGCCGCTCACCAATGCCATGAACACGCTGGCCGAGAAGGGTTTGCTCGCCCACACCATTGCCTTCGGCGGTATGAATCTGCCCATGGCTATGACCGCCATGATGGGGCTTGCCACCATGGACCTGGATTCCCTCAAGCAGATGATGCTGCAGGAGGGCAAGAACGGTATGTCCGAGCTCGTTGTCCCGACCGATGACGCCGACGACGAGGACGACGACATCTAGGCAGCGCATCCGCCCAAATTTTCGTGATGGAGCGGGGGTTAAGAGGAAAGACCCCCGGTGATAAAGAAAGGGAGAACGCATGATTTCGTTCATCCGTATTGATGACCGTATGATCCATGGACAGACCGTTACCCGTTGGGCCCTCGAGTATCCCTGCGACGGTCTTATCGCCGTCAACGACGCTGCAGCGTCCAACCCCGTGCTCAAGGAGGCCTACAAGAGTGCCTCGGGCAAGAAGACGTTCGTGTGGACCAAGGAGCACTTCAAGGAGGTCTCCGAGAAGGTTCTCAAGTCCGACACCAAGTACTTCCTGATCACCAAGAACCCGCTCGACATGAAGGAACTTCTCGTCGATTTTGGCTTTAAGCCCGGCATGGACCGCATCATCGTCGGTCCCTGCAACGATCGTCCCGGCACCACCAAGCTTGGCAACAACCAGTCGATCACGCAGGAAGAGGCCCAGGCGCTCGAGGATCTCACCAACGCCGGTTACACGGTCGAGTTCGCCCTTATCAAGGAGAAGTCCATCGGTGAGTGGCCCAAGTTCCGCGGTCAGTTTGGCTTCTAGTTAGGTGCCAGCCGCATTTTGGTATCTACAGCCCTTGGTGAAAGGGGCTGAGGAATAAAGAAAGGGGAAAGCATGGCAATCAATGCATTCCAAGCCGCGCTGTTCGGCCTGTTCGCCTGCCTGGCATCACTGCCTGGCATGGGCGGCACGACGATCGGCAACTACACTCTGGGTCGTCCTCTGGTCGCCGGCCTCATCGTCGGCATCATCATGGGCGATATGCAGACGGGTATCCTCGTCGGCGCTGCCATCCAGGTTGTCTACATCGCTCTCGTGACCCCCGGCGGAACCGTCTCCGCCGACGTCCGCGCCGTGTCCTATATCGGCATCCCGCTGGCGATCCTCGCCATCAAGAACTCGGGCATCGATCCCGCCTCCGCTGAGGCTGCCGGCATGGCCGCATCCCTCGGTGCCGCCGTCGGCACGCTCGGCACTGTGCTCTTCTATGGCACCGCCACCATCAACCTGGTGTGGCAGGGCATGGGCTGGAAGTGGCTCGAGAAGGGCGATCTCCACAAGCTCTACCTGGTCAACAACGTTCTGCCTTGGATCGGTCACATCGTCTGCTCGTTCCTCCCGACGTTCATCATCACCATGGGCGGCACCGCCATGGTCGACCTCATGAAGACCTACATGCCCATGGACGGCATCGCGATGAAGACGCTGTTTACCGTCGGCTCGCTGCTGCCTACCGTCGGTATCGCCATCCTGCTCAAGCAGGTCATCTCTAAGCCCACGGACTTCCTGACGTTCTTCTTCGGCTTCACCCTGTCCGCTGTTATGGGCTGCAACCTGATCGCCGCTGCCGGCATCGGCTGCTTCTTCGCCCTGATCAACTATGAGATCGCTTCGCTCAAGATCGACCTCGCAAACGCTCCCAAGGCAGCTATCGCCTCGGGCTCAGATGATGAGGAAGAGGAGGACATCTAATGGCAGAGAAGAAAAAGCTCTCTAAGAAAACGCTTGCCAAGTCGTTCCGTAACTGGTCCTATGGCAACCTGACCTGCTTCTCGCAGGAGCACATGCAGACCTTCGGTTACCTGTGCGCCATGCTTCCGATTGTCGAGGAGCTCTACGACACGCCCGAGGAGCAGAAGCAGGCCCTCCAGACCTACTCCGCGTTCTTCAACACCGAGCCGCAGATCGGCACCATGATTGTCGGCGTCACCGCCGGCCTCGAGGAGGCTCGCGCAAACGGCGAGGCCATCGACGACGACGCCATCAACGGCATCCGCGCCGGCCTCATGGGCCCGCTCGCCGGCCTTGGCGACTCGCTGATCGTCGGTACCCTGATCCCGATCCTGCTCGGTATTGCCCTCGGTCTCTCGACCGGCGGCTCCCCGCTCGGCGCCATCTTCTATATTGTCGTGTGGAACCTGCTCATGTTCCTTGGCATGCGCTTTGCCTACAACCAGGGCTATGAGCTCGGCGGCAAGGCGGTCGAGGCCCTCGTCGGCCCCAAGGCCAAGGCTCTGCGTGATTCCATCGTGATGGTCGGTACCATGGTCATCGGTGCAGTCGGTGCTACCTGGGTCTCCATCACCTGCAGCCCCAACCTGGTGCTGCCCGGTGGCGGTAAGTTCCAGGACACGCTCGATGGCATCTATCCGCACCTGCTGCCGATGATCTTCATCATCTTCTGCTGGTACATGATGACCAAGAAGAAGGTCAACCCCATCGTTATGATGCTGATCCTCGTTGTGATCGCATTTGTGGGCGTTCTCATTGGCTTCTTCGACCCGGCACTGAGCTACTAGTCATCATCCCCTGGCCCCCTGTAAGGCCGTGCGGCCTCAACCGCACGGCCTTCTGATTTTGCGCCGCCCTTCAAGGGCAATATGGCCAGCGACCTCCATCGCCTACACGACACCCGCTATATTGCTCTTGAAAGATGACGTATTCGACAAACGATGCACTTGCGCATGATGCACACTTTGCACGAGGAGGACCATATGCACGAGAAACATGGACACGACCTTTCGCGCGACGACTTGATTCGCGAGGCAAAGATGCAGACCGATGCTATTCAGCGGCTCAATGTTTGGCTGCGCCTGGGCTATTCGCTCGTGGCGATTGGCTTTTTGATGGGGATGTGGGGTATGCAGGGCGGTCCCGGCTGGGGTGTCCCCGTGGGCATCGTGTGCCTGGTGGTGGGCACTCCGCTTTCGATCGTGCTTAAGGTCGGCACGACCAACGCCAAAAAGAATGTCGAGCGCATGCTCGAGGCCGCTGGTGTCGACGTTGAGGAGCTTATGCGACGCAAGAAGGACGAGCAATAGACTTCCGCGTTGGGGTATCATAAATAATTGTTGCGAATGTTAACTAATGTACGGCAAATGACGGTTTTATGGCCCTTCTAGAGTTGCAAAGGACAATATCCCCAGTGGATTACGATGACGTCGCTCGAAAACTGATTGTGTACTCACGTTCCCTTGCCAAGGGATCCTTGAGTGCTGCCGGCGGCGCCAGTGTGGGCGAGGCACCGGTTTTACAGTATCTATCGGGTATTGACGGTGATGTCATTCCCTCCGAGATTGCCAAGAAGCTGAAATTCTCCCGTGCGCGCATGTCGCATATCTTGGATTCACTCGAGAGTAAGGGTTACGTTCAGCGCAGGACTGATCCAAACGATCGTCGGCGTGTGCTGCTGAGCATTACCGAGGAAGGCCGTGATTTCGCGGCGAAAAAAAATGCCGAGAGTGTGGCATCGCTCTCGAAACAACTCTCAGCGCTCGGCGAGCACGATGCCCAGGAGCTCGTGCGCATCCTGAATAAAGCTTACAGCCTTACCTATGATGCCGACGACTACCTGGACAATCTATAAGGATAAAGACAGACATTTAGGTGCATCTTGAAATGCACCCGGGACAGTTGTGCCCATCAGCCACCGTCAACATCTCATTCCAAACCAAATCAGCCAACGTACGTCATGGCAATCCCCGGTAGGTTGCAGGATGGCGGCTGAGCCTTTCCCTCGGGAAACTTCGCGAAGCCCAGTTCCCGAGGGAAAGGTATGGTCTGTGTAATACCAGACAAACAGTACATTTTTGCTAGATTGGTATTTGACTGAAGAACCAATTGGTATGGCTTATTAAGCCCACCTTGCCGTTGACGCTTATTTTGCTGCCGCTGGGAGAATTCCGAACTTGGGTGCGCAAGTGCTCCCATATGTTGATATGACCTAGTAGGTGGCTATCTGGTTACTACCAGTTGGCCCCTTGGTACCGGGTGGCCCCCATTGTGCGGAATGTACCGAACATCTCCGTTTGATACGTTTTCCCATGCTGCCGGGGGGCGTCCTCGGCACCTCAGCATGTCGGAAGAAAGGAGACCAGATGCGCAGGAATTCCATTTTTACGAAACGGTGGGTGAAGGGAAGCGCGGTCCTCGTTGCCACTGCAGCGACGCTCGTGTTTGCCAATCCCCAGCAGGCGATTGCCACGCCACTCAAGGGCGTCGACTCGGCGACCGTGTCCCAGTCTGCCTCGAATGTCGTCGACATCGATTTCGCTGACGGCATCAAGGGCCGTATTACGTTCCTCGAGGACGGTATTTTCCGTTATAACGTCGACCCCAAGGGTGAGTTTTCCGAGTACGCCACGCCGCGTAGTAAGTCCCACACGGCTAAGATCCAGGCTCAGCCCGATACCTCGGACACCTACAGCAAGCCGAGTGCGACGGTTGCCGACAAGGGCGACACTATCGAGATCACCGGCGGAAAGGCGACCGTGATCCTGGACAAGGCGACTGGCAAGATGAGTATCAAGTCAGGCGACCGTGTCGTGGTTTCCGAGTCCGCGTCCCTCGACCTTGATAAGAAGGGTACCGTCCAGACGCTCGCCAAGGAGAAGTCCGAGAACTTCTTTGGCGGCGGCACCCAGAACGGACGCTTCCTGCACACCAACCAGACCATCGCCATCTCCAACACGAACAACTGGACCGATGGCGGCGTTGCCTCGCCCAACCCGTTTTATTGGACGAGTGACGGCTACGGCGTACTCCGAAACACGTTTGCAGAGGGTTCCTACGACTTCGGTTCCACGGACTCATCGACGGTCACGACTTTGCACAGCGAGAATGAGTTTGATGCCTACTACTTCGTGGCGACCAACGAGGGCGCTTCGAACGTGGCAACCGAGATGCTGCAGGACTACTACAAGGTGACCGGTAACCCGGTACTGCTGCCCGAGTACGGGTTCTACCTTGGTCATCTTAATGCCTATAACCGTGATGGCTGGTCAACGACCTCGGGTCAAAAGAAGTGGGAGACCAAGGGCAGCAAGTCCTCGAGCGAGAAGGGCGACGTTAAGTACGAGTCTGGCATGTCGACGGGCTACAAGCTCGACGGCACACTTGCGGCCGAGACGCTCAACGGTGAGGGCCCTACGGTTGATACCGAGAACATGAAAGCGACCGATTTCGACCGCCAGTTCTCTGCTCGTCAGGTTATCGATGACTACGAGGACAACGACATGCCGCTCGGCTGGTTCCTGCCGAACGACGGTTACGGCGCCGGCTATGGCCAGAACGGTTACTACAAGACCGGCGGCGTCAACTCCGACGGAGCGAGCTCGGCCGACCGTCTTAACGCTGTGCGTGCCAATGTCGACAACCTTAAGAAGTTCACCGAGTATGCCAACTCCAAGGGTGTGAGCACGGGCTTGTGGACCCAGTCCAACCTTGAGCCCGACAGCAACCCTGAGACCCCGTGGCATCTGCTTCGCGACTTCGACGCCGAGGTCAAGACAGGAGGCATCACTACCCTTAAGACCGACGTTGCCTGGGTTGGATCTGGCTACTCCTTTGGTCTTAATGGCATCAAGACAGCTTATGACACGGTGACGACCGGCGCTAACAAGCGCCCCAACATCATCACGCTCGATGGTTGGGCCGGCACGCAGCGCTTTGGTGGCATTTGGACCGGCGACCAGTATGGCGGTAACTGGGAGTACATTCGCTTCCATATCCCCACGTATATCGGTCAGAGTCTTTCGGGCAACCCCAACATCGGCTCCGACATGGATGGCATCTTTGGCGGCGACCCCATCATCTCTGCGCGTGACTACCAGTGGAAGACGTTCACGCCCTCTATGCTTGACATGGACGGTTGGGGCACCTACCGTAAATCGCCCATGACGCACGGCGATCCCTACACAGGCATCTCGCGCTTCTACCTCAAGCTCAAGGCGCAGCTCATGCCCTATATCTACACGAGCGCGGCCTCGGCGGCCAACATCGACACGGGTAACGGCGATGCCGGCCTGCCCATGATCCGCGCCATGCTGCTTTCCGACAACTCCGAGTACGCCGCAAGCACTTCGACGCAGTACCAGTATATGTTCGGTGAGAACTTCCTAGTGGCACCGGTGTATCAGGATACCCAGGCAGACGAGAACGGCAACGACATTCGCAATGGGATTTACCTCCCCAACTACGGCACCGACGAGGATCCCACCATCTGGATCGATTACTTCTCGGGTAAGCAGTATCGCGGCGGCCAGGTTCTCAACAACTACGAGGCTCCGCTTTGGAAGCTGCCGCTGTTTGTGAAGGCCAACGCTATCGTGCCGATGTACGCCGAGAACAACAACCCCGAGGCCGTGAGCGACACCAACACCAAGGGTACCGACCGCAGCCAGCGTATCGTCGAGTTCTTCGCCACCGAGGGCGACGGCACCTTTACGCAGTACGAGGACGACGGCTCCTCCATCGAGAACAACACGACTGAGGACGATTCCTACGGCACGATCGACAATATCTCCTACGGTGAGCATGTGAGCACCGTCTACAGCTCCAAGGCCGCAGGCGGCACCGCGACCTTTACCGCCGAGGCCTCGCAGGGCGGCTACAACGGCTACGACTCCAACCGCACCACGACCTTCGTGGCCAATGTGTCCGCCAAGCCCACGAGCGTTGTCGCCAAGAACGGCGGATCCGCACTCAACGTGGTTGAGGTCGACTCGCAGGAGACCTTTGACGCCGCGACCCCCGAGGCCGGCCAGGCGGTCTACTTCTACAGCGAGACCCCCAACCTCAACCACTACGGCAGCGATGCGGACGGCACCGAGGCCGAGCAGGGCGAGAGCTTCAACAACACCAAGATCACCACGAACCCCAAGGTCTACGTCAAGTTCGCGAAGACCGATGTTGCTGCAGCGGCGCAGACGCTTGAGCTGGGCGGTTTCGTGAACGCCGACGCCACGCTCACAGCCGATCGCCTCAACGAGAACCTCTCCGCACCCACGAACCTTGCTGCCCCCGAGGACGCCACGACCCCAACGAGCATCAAGCTCACCTGGGGAAAGGTCGATGGTGCTACCTCCTACGACCTTAAGGTCGACGGCACTGTGTTTGCCGTGGGTGATGCGGCCGAGTTCACGCACACCGACCTCGCCTACAATAGCAAGCACACCTACCAGATTCGTTCGCGCAACGCCGAAGGTTACTCCGCCTGGAGCGATGTGCTCGAGGCGAACTCCGCACTCGATCCGTGGCGGAACGTCCCCGACGCCGAGGAAATCACCTGGGAGGGCTCACTTTACGGCAGCCATAAGGCCGAGCTCGCCTTCGACCATGAGTTCCAGTCGGGCGACGGCGGTTTCCACTCCGGTGGCAACGATCTGGGCAAGGCGCTTACCGTTGACTATGGACGCGCTTACAAGCTCGATAAGCTCGAGTACTATCCGCGCGATGACGCCGGCAACGGCACCGTGACCAAGATGCGTGTTGAGACGAGTCTCGATGGCGTCCACTGGACGAGCCAGGAGGTCGATTGGGCACGTTCCGCTGATTGTAAGACGGTAGCGTTTGACGGCACCGTGGCCGCCCGTTACGTGCGCATGACACCGCTCGCCTCGGTCGGCAATTTCTTCTCCGCGTCCGAGATTGCCATCTACAAGACCGACGGCACGGATGGCTTCGCCGTGGGCTCCAACCTCAACAAGGCCACGATCTCCGACGGAGACTACTCCAACATGAAGAACTATCTGGGCCTCGAGAATCGCGAGCCCGATACCCCGACGTTCGGTTCGCAGATCCGCGACCACTTCGCCGACCTCAACGATAACGGCGTTTACGACGTCTACGATTACTCGTTCACCATGGCGGGTCTTGACGGCGGCACCAAACAAAAGGGCAAGGTCGCAGGTTCGCTCGCGGTGATTCCGAGCAAGACCGAGGTCGAGGCCGGTGATGAGATCACCGTTGATGTCTATGCGGCCGACGCCAAGAACGTCAACGCCCTGGGCGCCCTCGTCAACTTCAAGAGCGACCAGTTCGAGTTTGTGTCCGAGAGCATCGCGCAGGACGGCTCGACTGCCGGCATGGAGAACCTGTCTCGCGAGAAGGTCCAGTTCGTGGACGGAACGCAGACTATCAATCTCGCCTTTGCCAACCGCGGCGATGGCAAGCTCTACAACGGTACTGGCGCGGTGGCGAGTTTCAAGCTCAAGGCCAAGACCGCCGGAAAGGTCGAACTGCCCTCGACATCTTGGCTTATCGGCCCGGCATGCGACGCACTTGAGTTTGCGAGCGACGGCACGGTGACGATGCCGGACGTTCCTCAGCCAACGGTCGCCGAGTACGCCCAGGATGCCTTCAACATCACGATGACCAACGATGAGCTCACGACCGACGACGGGACCAACGTCGAGAAACTTATCCAGCAGAAGAGCTATAACGCGCTGTTCGATAATAACGAGGGCGACAACGGCTTTGAGTTCCTGTGGAACTGGAGTGGCAACTGGGACAGCGAGGGTAAGCTACCGAGTTACGTGAAGCTTCCCACCACGATGACATTCGCATTTAAGACGCCGTCGAAACTCGATAGCGTCGAGGTCGTTAACCGCAACGGCGGCAACGGAACCGTACAGAAGATCAAGGCCGTCGTGACGTTCGAGGATGGCTCGATCCAAGAGTTCGCGGGCGGGGAGTACGATTCCTTCCTGGCTCGCTACGCCTTTGACCTCTCTGCCGAGAACAAGGGCAAGAAGGCGACCAAGGTCGAGGTCACGCCGCTTGAGGCATCGGGTGACCAGATGCTCACACTGCGTGAGGTCAACTTCAACTACACGCAGGGTGTCGAGGCCATCGAGGGTGTCGAGCTAGGCAAGAACCAGACCGAGTTCTTTGAAGGCGACATTACGCCCGTCGACGCCAAGGCTACGCCTGAGAGCGCTGGCTACCCCTATGTGACGGTCGAGAGCTCCGACCCCTCTGTGGTAAGCGTCTCCGCTGTTCAGGCTGGCGATAGCGTGAGCTACTACCTGCGTGCCAACAAGGCCGGCAAGGCAAAGATCACGGTGGCGTCGGTACTCGACCCCTCCAAGACCGCATCCTATGAGGTCGAGGTCAAGGCTGGTGTCGATACCTCTGCGCTCGTGGCAGCGCTTTCCAAGGCCGCGGGCTACAGCGAGTCCGTCTACACCAAGGATTCCTATGCAGCTCTCACCACTGCGGTCGAGGCGGCTCGGAAGCTCCTCGACAGCGGCCAGGGCAGCTATAGCAAGAAGGATGTCGCAGACGCCACTGCCAAGATCGAGAAGGCAATCGACGGCCTCAAGATGCGCCCTGTCGATGAGAAGATCCTCATCAACACGCCCGAGAACCGCAAGAACGTCAAGGTGGCCGACGTCTCGAGTGAGGCCGACTACGAGGGCAGCAACGCCGTCAACGCTCTCGACGGCGACGAGCGGACGCTTTGGCACAGCGACTGGGCCCATGGGACCGGTATGCCCCAGTATCTGAGTGTCGACCTGGGCCGCGACTACGATCTCACCGACGTTACATTCCTGCCGCGCCAGGACGGCGGCACTAACGGCGATATCTTCGAGGCCGAGATACTGGTCTCCGACACTGCCGACGGTTATGAGATGGGCACCGCCACGTCGATGGGTACGTTCGCCTTCGACAACGACGGCCGCGTGCTCACCGACCGTGGCGACTGGAAGCAGATGAGCTTTGGCGCCGCGCGCGGCCGCTACGTGACCGTCAAGGTGATTCACGCCGGCGGTGGCGACGTTGATGCCTACTGCAGCATGGCGGAGCTCAAGTTCTACGGTACGGCCGTCCCCGATCCGGTGGCGAAGGATGATCTCGCTACCGCGATCGAAAAGGTTGATGCCGAGGTTGCTGCCGGCGACCTCAAGGCCGGTGACTACACCGAGGCCTCCTGGACGGCGCTCGAGAACGCCCTGGCGAGCGCCCGCGCCATCTTGAGCGATGAGGACGCCACGCAGGACGAGGTCGACCAGGCGCTCAGGGCGCTCGAGAGCGCCCGCGGCGCGCTCGAGAAGACCCCGGTGGTCCCGGTCGAGAATCCGACTAAGAAGCAGCTCAAGGCCCTGGTCAAGCAGGCGAAGGAGACTGACACCAGGGGCAAGACGGACGAGTCTGTCAAGGCCCTGACGGATGCCATTACCTACGCCGAGGACGTCTTGGGTGATGAGAATGCTTCCGACACCCAGCTCCAGGCGGCCTATGACCAGCTCAAGCTGGCCATTGAGAGCCTCAGGGATGCCGACTCCGGCAACCAGGGCGGCTCGGGCAACCAGGGTTCCGGCAATGGCTCGAACGGCGGCAACCAGGCGGGCAAGCCCGCAGGCGACAAGGCCCAGGGCAGCAAGAAGAACGGTTCGGCGATCCCCAATACCGGCGACCAGACGGCGGCGACCGTCGTGACCGTCGGTGGTCTCGGCGCCATCATCGCCGCGATCGGCGCTTTCTTCCATCGTCGCAGCAAGGCCAAGTAGCCCCAGCAACAGCTAAGCAAGCGTGCCCGCCGTCCCACCCAAGGACGGTGGGCATGCTTTTTGAATGTAGGCGGAAAGCTCCGACCCTTCGGCCTTAATCTCGCAAAGCATTCCGTCTCTCACCGAACACATCGGCATCGGTGGCTATACTTGAATTATTTGCAGTTAAGGGTCGCGGATTCGCTGCGTCACCGCTCTCAACAGGAGGTCTATGTTTATGGCAGATCAGAAGCCGGTTGTCGGGATCATCATGGGTTCCAAGTCCGATCTGGGCGTTATGGAAGGCTGCACCGCCGAGCTCGAGGCACTGGGTGTGCCCTATGAGCTCGTCATTGCGAGCGCGCACCGCACGCCGGCGAAGGTCCACGAGTGGGCTTCGACTGCCGCCGATCGCGGTATCAAAGTGATTATCGCCGCCGCCGGCAAGGCCGCTCACTTGGGTGGTGTCGTGGCTGCCTTTACGCCGCTGCCGGTTATCGGCGTGCCTATGAAGACGAGTGACCTGGGCGGTATGGATTCGCTGCTGTCGATGGTGCAGATGCCTTCGGGCGTGCCCGTGGCCTGCGTTGCCATCAACGGTGCCAAGAACGCCGCCATCTATGCCACACAGATTCTGGGTGCTTGCGACCCCGAGTACCGCAAGGTTATCGAGAAGATGAAGCAGGAGATGGCTGACGCCTAAGCGTTCCGCCGTTTCACCGCAGTATAAGGAGAGCCATGTCCGATTATCAGGGAAAACGATTCAAGGCTTCTCAGATTCCCGATCCGTCGAAGCCGGGTGCTGCCCGTGCGGCACAGCAGGGTCGGACATCCTCTCCTCAGCAGCCGCGCGCGCCGCGCCCCGTGACACCGGCGACGCATCGTCGACAGGACGCGCCGGCCGCATATCGTCCTTCGTCTTATAGCTCCGCTAAGAAGCCGCCCCGGTCTTCATCGCATGCCGCGCCGTCGGATCGCACCGAGCCGCCGCGCAAAAAGCGCCACTCCATTATTCCCATTCTGCTCATCATCATCGGTATCGGTCTGATTGTCGCCGCCGCCGCTATTTTTATTAATGCCCAGATTGGCTATAAGCAGGCGAGCGATTCGTATCAGAAAATCGAGAAGCAATATGTAAGCGATAAGGACGCCAGCGGCGTGCCGATTATCGACTTTGATGCGCTTGCTCAGACGAACCCCGAGATTGTGGGTTGGATTTACGTGCCGGGAACCAACATCAACTATCCCGTGGTGCAGACCAACAACAACTCCAAATACCTCAACACGCTGTTCGATGGCACGTCTAACGCCTCGGGTGCCATCTTCTTGGATAGCGATGACACCGCGCCGGGAATGGTCGACCAGCAGACCACGATCTACGGCCACCATATGAACGATGGGTCGATGTTCAACGTGATTTCGGATACGACTGACCAGGCAACGTTCGATAGCATTGAATATGTGTACTACATCACGCGCGATGCGACGTATAAGTTGCGTCCGCTGGCGACCAAGGTGGTCGAGGACACGTATGCCAAGGCGCGCACGACCAATTTTGAGGGCGACGACGGACTCAAGAACTACCTGTCCGAGATGCTCGACGGCGCTTCTGCCGTGGCGAGTGATGCCACCGATCGTGCCGCTTCGGCAACTAAGGTTGTAACGCTTGTGACCTGTCGTTCGCTGTCGCTGAGCAACACACGCGCCGTCATGGTGCTCACGCCGGTCGAGGAATAAGTTGTTCGAGAGTAGCTAAAAAGGCCCCGTCCCAAATTGGCTACTCGACGACGGTAAGGGAGAAATGATGCTCGAGAGTGGCAAATTGATGCCTTCGATTGATGCTTGGCTGCGCGAGGCCAAGGCCGATGCTTCGGCGGCAGGCTGTGGGATGTATCTGACGCATAACGGTGTGGTGCGCGCGACGCCCAAGGCTGAGGTGCGCGGAGTCGAGACCGATGGCGTGGCGCCAGGCCACAGGGTGGGCGGCATGGTCTTTGACTACGACGCCGAAAAGGTACGGTCTGCTATCGAGACTACGCGCGCGATGCCGGGTATCGGCTATGTGCGCGTGTGGCTGGCAAGCGGCGAGCTTACCGTAGGTGACGACATCATGCTCGTGCTTATCGGCGGGGACATTCGCCCACACGTGGTCGATGCACTGCAGGCGCTCGTTGGCACCATCAAGAACGAATGCGTGAGTGAGGTCGAGCGCGAGGCATAGAGGATTGCGTCGATAGAAGGATCGTTTATAAAAATGCCCACCGGTACGTGTGATACCGGCGGGCATTTTGCGTTTTGGGCGCGGTGGGCGCTACACGCGCGTCGCATCCTTGGGGCTCATGGTCATGCTCTGGAAGCGGTTTTCCATGTACTCGTTATCGAAGTGCTCTCCGTAGAACTGTGCGACGGGAATGTCCGGCTCCGTGCCGTTAACGCGCTGGTACCAGTAGTCGAGCGACTGCAGCGTCATGACGCCGTCGACCAGCATGATAACGGTAAAGATGACGGTGGCCGAGTAGCGGCTCTTCCAGGGAATCATGTTGATGAGCTTGAGCAATCTGGGCAGCAGCAATTTGATCCAGATAAGTCCGCCCAGGCCCCACAGGCAGGCGAAGCCCGTGCAGGTGCGTCCGCCCGTGAGGACCACGAGCGGATCGGGCAAACCGAACAGCGTTATGTGCGAGTAGCTCCACGAGACCACGCCAAACGCGGTCTGCATAAACCAGCCCACGAACACCTCAAAGCTGGCGCCGAGCAGGGCGCTCACCAGGAAAATGATGATGGGGTTCTTTTTGTAGAAGCGGTTAAGCACCATGGTCATGAGCACGGCGCCAAATCCGTAGATGGGGCTGAAGGGGCCAAACAGCATGCCGGCGCGGTTCTGATAGACGCCCGGGTCGTCGACTGTCATGTGCCAGATGTCCTCGGCGATCAGGCCGAGTATGCAGCAGACAAAGAACACCCAGAACAGGTTGAAGTAGTTGAGCTTGATGTAGCCCTCGCCGGTTTCATCGCGGCCGAGCATGCCCTCGGCGGCGGCGTCGCGGTCGAGCATCTCCTGCAGGCGGCGCTGCAGTTCGCGCTCCTGACGAAGCGTGGGGTCGACGGTTGCCGAAAGTGCAACGAGGATGCCGAGCTGGATCGCGGGACGCAGCAGGAAGGGCCCGATGCCCTGGAGCATCACGTCGACCAAAAGCTCGACGACGGTGAATGCAATAAGGATGTAGGACAGGCGGGCGGCGTTGCGGCGCTGGTTTTTGATAAGGTCCAGGCCAAAGATGATTAGGATGACGGCACTTGCCGCAGAGAGCATGATGCCGGCGACGATAAGGCCGACTGCGACGAGCGTGTTGTCGCCGAGCTTTTCGGTGGCGTTGCCGTTAACAAGTGCCGTGATGACCTGCCACATAAAGGCAGCGACCGACGGGAGCGTGCCCACGCCGGAAAGGATGCACAGGACGGCGTACACCTTAATGATGAGGGGGATCTTCTTGACCTCCGTGGCGCTGGGGACGCTGGGGTCGAGTTCGTTTCGATCCATACAGAACCTTTCTCGCTTTGTTGTAGGTTACAAGGATACGCCGCCGACCTGCCAAAAGACAGGACGAACGTCCCAATTGCAACTTTGTAATCCCCAACGGCGGACGCGGCGGCCATCTGGGGGCGCGGGCACTTACGCTGGACAGACCGATAAAATGTTTGGCAACAAAACTGATTATTAGCTCGGTGGGCTTTTAAAAAGCGCTGCTCATGCGCTGGGGAGCACGTCGCGCCGTGCGTATAATAAGGCGGGTAACGCCAAAAATACGAGGCTCTGAGGGGATACCATGTCTCAAGAAACCATCCGCGCGGCCGAGCGTGCCGCGGGACAGGTGAACACCATGTCGACGTATGATCCGGACTCCGACCAGCTGCATGAGGAATGTGGCATTTTCGGCGTATGGGCGCCCGATCGCGACGTGGCTCGACTGACGTACTTTGGCCTGCGTGCACTGCAGCACCGTGGCCAGGAATCGGCGGGAATCGCCGTGGGTGACGGCGGCACGGTTATGGTCCGCAAAGACCTGGGGCTGCTCGATCGCGTGTTCTCCAACGCCGACCTGTCGACGCTCTCCGGCCAGCTGGCCGTGGGCCACGTGCGCTATGGCACCGCCGGTGCCAAGAGCTGGGAAGCCTCTCAGCCGCATCTTTCTACCATCAACAGCGTCATTATCGCGCTTGCTCACAACGGCACCCTCGTCAACACCGACGAGCTGCGCCGCCAGCTGATCGAGCTGGGCGTGCCATTCCTCTCCAACTCGGATTCCGAGGTCGCGACCAAACTCATCGGCTACTTTACCCAGCGTACAGGCCATCTGCGCGAGGGCATTCGCAAGACCATGGAGCTCGTGCGCGGCGGCTACGCCATGACGCTCATCAACGAGCAAGCGCTCTACGCATTCCGCGATCCACACGGCATTCGCCCGCTCGTGCTGGGCAAGCTGGTGGACGAGGGTCTGGACCAGGCCGATGCCGCAGCCGTTTCGCAGCTGCCGTCGCAGGACGGCGCCGCGACGGTCGACTCCGCCGTCCGTGTCACGCGCGCCGGCGGCTGGGTCGTTGCTTCCGAGACCTGCGCACTCGACATCGTGGGTGCCGAGTACGTCCGTGACGTCCGTCCCGGCGAGATCTTGCGCATCAGCGCCGAGGGTCTGGTATCCGAGCAGGGCGTGCCTGCAGCCGAAGAGCCCGCCAACTGCATCTTTGAGCAGGTCTACTTTGCCCGCCCCGACTCCATCATGAACGGCAAGAGCGTCTATGCCTGCCGTTACGACATGGGTCGTCAGCTGGCACATGAGGAGCCCGTCGAGGCCGACCTGGTCATCGGCGTGCCCGACTCCGGCCTGCCGCCCGCGGAGGGGTATTCGCACGAGAGCGGTATTCCCTTTGGCGAGGGCCTTATCAAGAACCGCTACGTGGGCCGTACGTTTATCGAGCCTACGCAGGAGTTGCGCGCCATGGGCGTGCGTATGAAACTCAACCCGCTGCGCGACAATATCGAGGGCAAGCGCCTGGTCGTCATCGACGACTCCATCGTGCGCGGCACCACCATGGTGCAGCTCGTCAAGATGCTGCGCAACGCCGGCGCCAAGGAGATTCACATCCGCATCAACTCGCCCGAGGTCATTTGGCCGTGCTTCTACGGTATCGATACCGACGTGCAGTCGCAGCTTATCAGCGCCAACAAGACGGTCGACGAGATTTGCGAGTATATCGGCGCCGATTCGTTGGCCTTCCTTTCGGTCGAGGGCCTGCTTAAGGTCATGCCCAAGGGCGGCTACTGCGACGCGTGCTTTACCGGCCGCTATCCCGTGGCGATTCCCGAGAGCTTTGGCCGCGACAAGTTTATGGAGGGCTTTAAGCCCCGCAACCTGGACAAGCCGCTGTACTTTGACGACGACGCCGTGGTCGAGAAATACGACGACCGCAGCTGGGAAGAGGAGCACGGCGAGGCATAAAACCTGCCATATGGGGACAGGTTTATTTTGGTAGGTTTTACCTGCTGTTTTGTTGATATGACGGCGCGTGCTGTTATGGCGCGCGCCGAAATGAACGCAACTATGAGCACCGTTTGGCGCCCGTGCGGCGCCACGGTAGTGGGAGAGGAAGGCTCAGATGAGCGACAGCAAGCATGTGACGTACGAGGACGCCGGCGTCGACACCGCCGAGGGCGGTCGCGCCGTCGACGCGATTAAGCAGATGGTCAAGGACACTAACCGTTCCGAGGTTATCGGTGGCATCGGCGGCTTTGGCGGCCTGTTCTCGGCCGCCGCGCTCAAGGATATGGAAGACCCGATCCTGATTAGCGGTACCGACGGCGTGGGCACCAAGCTCGTGCTCGCCCAGATCATGGACCGTCACGAGACGGTTGGCCAGGACCTGGTCGCTATGTGCGTCAACGATATTCTGGCTTCGGGCGCCGAGCCGCTGTTCTTCCTGGACTACGTTGCCATCGGTCACATCGAGGCCGAGCACATGGCAAAGATTATCAAGGGTGTGGCCGACGGCTGCAAGCTCGCGGGCTGCGCGCTCGTGGGCGGTGAGATGGCCGAGCACCCGGGCGTCATGGCTCCTGCCGACTACGACCTTGCCGGATTTACCGTGGGCGTCGTCGACCGTCCCAAGATGCTCGACCCCGCAAACGTCCGCCCGGGCGATGTGATCCTGGGCCTGCCTTCCACCGGCGTGCACTCCAACGGCTACTCGCTCGTGCGTAAGGTCATTGGCGTCGACGGCGTTAAGCCGGGCACGCCCGAGGCCGTCGCTAAGGCCGAGGAGCTGAGCCGTCCGCTCGAGGAGCTCGGCGGTGCATCGCTGGCAGACGCTCTGTTGGCCCCCACGCGCATCTACGTCAAGCCGATCCTGGAGCTGCTGCGCGGCGGCGCCAACGTGCACGCCATCGCCCACATCACTGGCGGCGGTATTACCGAGAACCTCAACCGCGCGCTCGCCGACGACGTCGACGCCGTGGTCACCCGCAACGGCGCCGAGATGGGATGGGACGTTCCGCCCGTCATTACTTACGTGTCGCGTCAGGCCGAGCTCGCGCCCAACGAGGCATGCAAGACCTTCAACATGGGCGTCGGCCTGTGCCTGATCGTCGCCCCCGAGGACGAGGCCGCCGTGACCGAGGCCCTGGTCGCGCTGGGCGAGAAGCCGTTCCGCGTGGGCGAGTGCGTCGAGGGTTCCGGTAAGGTCGTGTACTCCGATGAGCGCTAACGAGCAGATGGCTGCTGGTGAGGGCCTGGGCTATGTGCCCTACACCCGTCCGACCGGCACTGATACGGCTGAGCCGCTCAAGATTGGCGTGCTCATCAGCGGTTCTGGTACCAACCTGCAGGCGCTGATCGACCTGATCGCTGCCGGCAAGCTCAACGCTTCGATTGAGCTCGTGGTGTCGAGCCGTCCTTCGGCCAAGGGGTTGCAGCGTGCCGAGCGTGCGGGTATCCAGACGCTGACGCTGTCCAAGGATGTCTATGCCGACCCCATCGCCGCCGACGAGATCATCGCGCACGAGCTGCTCGAGCGCGGCTGCGAGTATGTGGTCATGGCCGGCTACATGCGCATGGTGCACACGCCGCTGCTGGCGGCGTTTCCCAACCGCGTGGTGAACCTGCATCCGGCGCTGCTGCCGAGCTTTACCGGCGCGCATGCGATCGACGATGCCTTTGCGCGCGGCGTCAAGGTGACCGGCGTGACCGTGCACTTTGCCAACGAGGTCTACGACAACGGCCCCATCATCGCCCAGCGCGCGCTGGCTGTCGAGGAGGGCTGGGATGTCGACACGCTCGAGGAACACATCCACGCGATTGAGCACGTACTGTATCCCGAGGTCGTGCAGATGCTCGCCGACGGCCGCGTCCACGTGCTGGAGAGCGGCAAGGTCGCAATTGATGCGCCCCGCGTCTAGCGGCGCACAGTACAATTTAGTTGAGTGGTCAGGGTGGTCATTGGCGCCAAGGCGCGCGTGGCCACCTTTTGTTTTGGGTAGTCATCGGGGACGTTCCTGAATGACTAGGTGAGAGAGGTGAGCGCATGGCGGATAACGAAGCGCTGTTTACGCCTGAGCTGGTGTTTTTTGATTGGGAGTGTGCGACGCCGGGTGAGGTGTTTGCGCAACTCGAGAGTGAGCTTGCTCCGCGCGGCCACATTGCCGACGGTTGGCTCGACGCCGTTCGCACGCGCGAGGATGCCTATCCCACGGGTCTTGCCATGCCGGCGGCAAACATTGCCATTCCGCATACCGATCCGGGGTTTGTGGCCAAGCCCTATATCGCGGTGGTGAAGCCCGCCGCGCCCGTGACATTTAACGCTATGGCTGGCATGGGCGCTCCGGTGCCGGTGCAGATCGTCATCAATCTGGGCATCGCCGAGCCGGGCGGCCAGGTCGAGGCCCTGCAGGCTCTCATGAACATCTTTATGGACGCCGATGCTGCGGCCGACGTGCTCGGCCAAACCACGTCCCAGGGCATGGTCGACGCTATCCGCCGTCACTTCTAAGGTGCCGGCTGCCAGAGCTGTCCCCTTTGCACCAAAATGGTGCAGATTAACCTGTCCCCAATGCACCAAGCGTGCCGCGGGGGCTGCGTTGTGACACAATGGCGTTTGTTCGATTCGTTATGCGAAAGGCCAACTATGGCAAATAAGAAAAAGAACCCCGCACCCGAGCCGACGCCCGAGCAGCAGGCTCGCGCCGCCTCCAGCTCTCGCAAGAAGCAGCGCAAGACCCGCGTGTCCAAGACCGTCAAGATCGTCCTGGTGGTTATTGGCGTGCTGGCAATGCTGCTTTCTGTCTCGGCCATGGCGTGCTCCGGACTTATGTCGCAGGCCGAGGACACCTCGGGCTACAAGCTGACCGGCGGTGTTGCTGCCACTATCAACGGCACCAACCTCACCGAGGACACCGTGACCAAGCAGATCATGAGCATGCGCACGTCCTACGGCTACACCAAGGACAAGGACTGGGCGCAGTATCTGGTCGACAACGACCTCACGCCCAAGAAGTACCGCAAGCAACTCATCGACTCCTACACGCAGCAGATTCTGCTTCAACAGGCACAGAAGGAGAACGGCGTGACGGTGTCGGACGAGGAGGTTGAGAAGGCTTGGAAGGACGCGTGCAAGAGCGCGGGCGGTGCCAAGGCCTTTAAGAAGACCCTCAAGACCTACGGCTATACCGAGGATACCTACAAGGATTCGCTCAAGGAGAGTCTGGCGCAGCAGAAACTCAAGGATGCCGTCGCGCCCACGAGCAAGCCCAAGGACAGCGAGATCGTCGATTACATCAACGAAAACCTGTCCAGCTACAACGACGCCCGCCGCTCGTCGAACATCCTGATCAAGGTTGATTCCGACGCTTCCGACGAGGACAAGGCTGCCGCCAAGGCCAAGGCGCAGGAGTGCCTGGACAAGATCAACTCCGGTGAGCTGAGCTTTGAGGACGCCGTTGAGCAGTACTCCGAGGACACCGGTTCCAAGGAGAAGAAGGGCGATGTGGGCTGGGATAAGCTCACCACCTTTGTCGACAGCTACCAGACGGCGCTCGAGGGGCTCAACAAGGGCGACGTGAGCGAAGTCATCGAGTCGACCTATGGCTACCACATCATCAAATGCACTGACTACTTCCATGTCGATAATCAGGTTGATGACATCAACCAGGTGCCCAAGGACATCAAGAAGTACGTTTCCAACGTGGTGAAGACGCAGGCGGCCAGTACTGCATACAGCGAGTGGCTGGAGCAGTACAAGAAAGACGCCGACATTACCGTCAACCCCATGCCCAAGGATGTGCCCTACAACGTGAGCCTGAAGGGCGTCACCAAGAGCTCGACCGACGATTCGTCGACGACTGAGTAATCATGGGGCGGTGCTCGCGCGAGTGCCGCCCACGCTATTAGAGAGGATTTGCAGATGACCAACGAAGAGCTGCAGAAGGAAATGATCGCGGCCATGAAGGCTAAGGACAAGGTTCGCCTGTCCATCATTCGCCAGGTCAAGGCCGAGGTGAAGAATATCGAGGTTAACGAGCGCCGCGATGTGACCGAGGAAGACGTCAACAGCATGATCAAGCGTCTGATTAAGCAGACGAGCGAGACGCTGGAGATGTCCATCAAGGCCGGCACCGACCAAGAGCGTACCGACAACCTGACCGAGCAGGTCAAGATTCTGGAGAGCCTTCTGCCCGCGCAGGTTTCGGGCGAGGAGCTCGAGGCCCTGATCGAGCAGGTCATCGCCGAGCTGGGCGCCACGTCCAAGAAGCAGATGGGCCAGGTCATGGGCGCTCTGGGTAAGGTCACTGGCGGCAACTTCGATAAGCCGGCAGCAGCAAAGATCGTTGGAGCCAAACTCGCGTAGGGACCGAGCGGCATATAGTTGATGTTGAGGGGGCGTGACCATTGCGGTCGCGCCCCTTTTTTGATGGCAGCTGAAGGGCACTCATTGGGGACAGACTTAAATGAGTGCCCACTCCCCGGGTACTCATTTAAGTCTGTCCCCAATGAGTGCCCAATGAGTGGGCGGAAGGTTGCGGGTTCTTTACGGGGATGTAGTGTGGGCTGCGGAAACGTGGTTCTTTCCGTACAATAGTTCAACTCGTGTAAACGCAGGGAAGGGACATTCATGGCAGACATGATCGAGATCAAGCATCTCAACAAGTACTTTGGCGACCTGCATGTGCTCAAAGATATCAACCTCACCGTCAAGCGCGGCGAGAAGCTCGTAATGATCGGGCCTTCCGGCTCGGGCAAGTCGACGCTCATCCGTTGCGTCGACTATCTTGAGGAGCCCACGTCGGGCGAGGTCATCATCGACGGTACGCCGCTCACCAAAAAGAATCACCTGGAGATGGCCCGCAAGTATAGCTCCATGGTGTTTCAGCAGTTCAACCTGTATCCCAACATGACGGTGCTGGGCAACCTGACGCTCGCGCCCATCAAGCTACAAAAGAAGAGCAAGGAGGAGGCGACCGAGATCGCCATCGCCGCGCTCAAGCGCGTCGGCATGGCGCATAAGGCCGGCGAGTATCCGCAGAACCTCTCGGGTGGTCAGCAGCAGCGCATCGCCATCGCCCGCGCCCTGTGCACCAAGCAGCCCATCATCCTGTTTGACGAGCCGACCTCGGCGCTCGACCCCGAGATGGTCCAGGAAGTCCTGGACGTTATGATTGAGCTCGCGCAGGAGGACATCACCATGATCTGCGTGACGCACGAGATGGGCTTTGCGCGCCAGGTGGCCGACCGCGTCATCTTTATGGAGGACGGCCGCATCCTGGAGGAGGGTACGCCCGAGCACTTCTTCGATAACCCCGAGAACCCGCGCTGCCGCGAGTTCCTGTCCAAGATTCTGCACTAGGCGCGGTGATGGACATGACGGATATGACGAGGGCGGCCGTGTCGCGCCGTCACTTTTTGCAGCTGGCGGGCGCCGGCATGCTTGCGCTGACGGGGACCGCGCTTACCGGTTGCGGTAACTCTACCAGCGGCGAGGGCTCCGACAAGGGGTCCAAGCTTGCGGCCATTAAGTCGCGTGGTCATCTGAATGCCGGCGTCAAGAAGGACGTTCCCGGCTATGGCTATTACGACACCGCCAAGGGCCGCTTTGAGGGCATGGAAGTCGATTTGTGCTACCAGATCGCCGCTGCCGTCTTTGGCGTGAGCTACAAGGAGGCCCGCGCCCAGGAGCTTGTCGAGTTTACCGACGTAACGCCCAAGACGCGCGGCCCGCTGATCGATAACGGCCAACTCGACGTGGTCGCGGCGACCTACACCATCACCGACGAGCGCAAGAAGAGCTGGGATTTCTCGACGCCGTACCGCACCGACTACGTGGGACTCATGGTCAAGAAGCGTTCGGGCTTTACCTCGATTGAGGACCTGGACGGCAAGGTCATTGGCGTGAGCCAGGGTGCTACCACGCAGGGCCTGATCGAGCAGATGATCAAGGACAACGGCTTTAGCTGTAAGCCCGAGTTTAGGGCCTTTAGCGGCTACCCCATCATCAAGAGTTCCCTCGACGCTGGCAATATCGACGTCTTTGCCATGGACCGCTCCACGCTGGCCGGCTACATGAACGAGACCGTTGAGCTGCTGCAGCCCGAGGTCAAGTTTGGCGAGCAGGGCTACGGCGTGGCGACCAAGAAGGGCTGCGACCTTTCGGCCGTGGTCGATCAGGTGATTTGCGATCGCCTGGCCGACGGCTGGCTCGACCAAGAGGTCAAGACCTGGGGTCTTGTATAGGCGCATCGTCCAAGGAAGGAATCAAATGCTCGAAGGATTATTTGACGCCGACCGTTGGTCGACGACATTTCAAAACATGGGGCCCTTCTGGGAGGGCTTTGGCGTGACGCTGCAGGTGGTCGTTGCCGGTCTGCTGCTGTCGCTGGTGCTGGGCACGCTGCTGGGTGTGTTCTCTACCACTCGCTCGCGCGTGCTGCGCGCCATAAGTCGCGTGTACGTGGAGTTTTACCAGAACACCCCGTTGCCCGTACAGGTGCTCTTTATGTACATGGCCGGTCCGCAGTTTTTGCAGGCCATAACCGGTGCCGACCAGCCGGTGCGTATCGCGCCGTTCGTGTTGGGCTTCTTGGGCGTGGGCCTGTATCACGCGGCCTACATTTCGGAGGTCATCCGCACCGGTATCGAGGCGGTTCCGCGCGGTCAGATGGAGGCGGCCCAGAGCCAGGGCTTCACCCGGGCGCAGGCATACTGGTACATCGTACTGCCCCAGACGTTCAAGATCATTCTGCCGCCGCTGTGTAACCAGGCGCTCAACTTGGTCAAGAACACGTCGGTGCTGGCGCTTGTGGCTGGCGGCGACCTTATGTACCGTTCCGACAACTTTGTGAGTCTGTACGGTTACCTGCAGGGATACATCGTCTGCTGCCTTATGTACTTTATCATCTGCTTTCCGCTCGCCATGCTGGTGCAGTGGCTCGAGCGCCGCTCCAAGGAGCGTCCGCGTGGCGTGAGCCTGGCCGAGCTGGGGCTCGACAACGTAGAGGAGGCCTAGCGCATGGAAATCTTCAACGCGACCAACCTGCTCTACATTTGGGGCGGCTTTGTTAAGACAATCGAGATCTCGGCGCTGTCGATCTTTTTCTCGCTCATCTTTGGCACGGTGCTGGCGCTTGTTAAAAGCTATGCGCCCCGCCCGTTCCGTATTTTGGTGAGCGCCTATATCGAGCTGTTCCGTTGCACGCCGAACCTGCTGTGGATTCTGTTTATCTACTTTACGGTGCAGGGTTTGGACATTGTGATTTCGACCATCGCCTTTACGCTGTTTACCAGCGCCGTTATGGCCGAGATCGTGCGCGGCGGCCTCAACTCGATTCCGCGCGGCCAGTTTGAGGCAGCGCAGAGCCAGGGTTTTGGCTTCTTTGCCACCATGCGCTACATCATTCTGCCGCAGACGTTTAAGACGATCATCCCGGCGCTGTTTAGCCAGTGCACGACCGTCATCAAGGACAGCTCGTATCTTTCGGGCATTAACGTGGCCGAGCTCATGTACACGGCAAACGTCGTGATGGCCCATGCGATCGACCTGTCGCAGGTGCTTATGCTCTACGGCCTGGTGTTTGCGATGTACTTTGTGCTCAACTTTGGTATCTCGCTGCTGGTCCGAGCTTACCAACGCCGCATCGTAGCCGCATAGCCTGGCTTTCCCTGGCACCCAACCTTGGCCTTCAAACCGTCGCTCGCGTACCAAAGTACGCGTCGCTCCTCTTTCAGGCCAATCTTGGGCACCAGGAAAACCCAGGTACGGTATCGTGGGAATAAGAGATAAACAGCCCTTTTCTCATTTGTTAGAAAGGAATCGCGATGAGCGATCTGGAGAATAAGAAGAGTCCCGTGGTCATTACCATCGCGCGCGACTTTGGTGCCGAGGGCCACGAGATTGGACGCATCCTCGCCAACGAGTTGGGGATTCCTCTGTACGATAACGAGCTGCTAGTGCGTGCGTCGCTGCGTGCGGGTGAGTCGCTCGACAAGATGGCCGCCTATGACGAACGTCTGGCCGTGGAGAACATGGCGTTTCTGCCCGACCGCTACGATGCACGTTCGTACTCGGATAAGTTGTTCCAAAAGATGAGCCAGGTGATTTTGGATCTGGGCGAGACCGAGAGCTGCATTATCGAGGGTCGCCTGTCCGACTACCTGCTGCGTAACAACCCCAATCACATTGCCGTATTGGTGACCGCTCCCTTTGAGGACCGCGTCGAGATTGTGCGCAAGAAGCGTGGCCTTAATAAAAAGAAGGGTGCCAAGCTGGTCAAGCAGCAGCAGAAGGCGCGTGAGGCATTCTACAAGCGTTACAGCGCCGGAAAGTGGAAGATGACGAGCGGTAAGGATATAGTCGTCAACCGCGCCAAGCTGGGCCGCGAAGGCTGCAAAGACGTTATCGCCGCTGCCTACCGCTACAAAGTCGCCCAGCTCGAAGGCTAACCGACCAAAACCGCCACAAAGGGACAGACACCTTTGTGGCGGTTTTTGTTTTAGGCGGAGGGGAAGGCCTTGGCGGCAGTGCCTATCCTCGGCTTTTGCAAAATCTCGATCTGTAACACCAAGCCAGCGAAAATGGCTCTAACTGTTACAGATTTAGATGAACCGTTCGGCCGTCAGCCCAACGTCTTGATCTGTAACACCAGGCGGCATATTTGGTCTCTAACTGTTACAGATTGATATGCAGCGTGGGCGGCCGGCACAATATCTCGATCTGTAACAACTACAAGGCTCAACAGGGCCTAACTGTTACAGATTGAGATAAAGCGACCGGGCAAGTCCCCAACCACCGCAAAGGTGCCTGTCCCCATCGTGGTGGTTGGGGCGGCCGGTATAAAAAGTCCCCGCCGGGCGTGTGCGCGACGGGGACTTTGCCGTTTGATGGCTAGCGCTGCAGGTGGTTACTCGCCCAGCAGGCTCTTGGTGATCGAAGCGGCGGCCTTCTTGCCGGCGCCCATCGCCAGAATGACCGTAGCGGCACCGGTGACGATGTCGCCGCCGGCCCAGATGCGGGGATCGGTGGTCTGGCCGGTCTCCTCGTCGGCAACGATGTAGCCCCACTTGTTGAGCTCCATCTTGCCGCCGATCTTGGCGGCGAAGGGGTTGGCGTTGGTGCCGATAGCCGAGATCGCGACGTCGCAGGGGATCTCCTCGATGGCGCCCTCGATGGGCACCGGGCGACGACGGCCGGACTCGTCAGGCTCGCCGAGCTCCATCTTCTGGACCTTGACGGCGCACACGGAGCCGTCCTCGCCAGCGACAAACTCGAGCGGGGAGACGAGCGGCAGAACCTCGACGCCCTCGGCCTTAGCATGGTGCAGCTCGGCGCGACGGCAGGGCATCTCGTCCTCGGTACGACGATAGGCGATGATGGCGTGCTCGGCGCCCAGGCGCTTGGCGGTACGGACGGCGTCCATAGCCACGTTGCCGCCGCCAAAGACGACGACGTTCTTGCCGTGCTTGGTGGGGGTGTCGTACTCGGGGAACTTGTTGGCCTTCATCAGGTTCACGCGGGTGAGGTACTCGTTAGCGAAGAAGACGTTGGGCAGGTTCTCGCCGGGGACGTTGAGGAACTTGGGCAGGCCAGCGCCGGTCGCCACGTAGATGGCGTCGAAGCCCTGCTCGAACAGCTCCTCGGCCGTGGCCATGTTGCCCACGACGGAGTTGTACTCAAACTTGACGCCCATGTCCTCCAGGCCGTCAATCTCGCGCTTGACGACTGCCTTGGGCAGACGGAACTCGGGGATGCCGTAGACCAGCACGCCGCCGCCGGTGAAGAAGGCCTCAAAGACGGTAACGTCAAAGCCGTTACGGGCGAGCTCGCCGGCGCAGGTGATGCCGGACGGGCCGGAGCCGACGACAGCGACCTTCTTGCCGTTCTTGGGGGCCATCTTGGGCGTGGAGGCGAGCTCGGGGCGGTCACCCAGGAAGCGCTCGAGCTGGCCGATGGCCACGGGCTCGGACTTCTTGCCACGGATGCACTTGCCCTCGCACTGGTTCTCCTGCGGGCAGACGCGGCCGCAGATGGCGGGAAGCATGGAGTCCTCGCGAATGGTATCGAGAGCGCCGCCGAAGTCCTTCGCGCGGATCTGCTCGATAAAGCGGGGAATGTTGATGTTGACGGGGCAGCCCTCAACACAGAACGGCTTCTTGCAGTTGAGGCAGCGCTCGGCCTCGGCCAGCGCCATCTCCTCGGTGAAGCCCTTGTCGACGGGGCGGAAGTCGCAGGCGCGCTCGGCAGCCGGCTCCTCGTTATCGGGGGTGCGGGGCGACTTCATATCGGCAACGAAACGACCGTTAACTAGTGGCATGCGCAGCTCTTTTCCTCATAAGCCTTGAGGGACTCGCCCTCTTCGGAACGGTAAGCGGCCTGGCGGGCACGAAGGTCATCCCAGTCGACCAGGGTGGCATCGAAGTCGGGGCCGTCGACGCAAGCGAACTTGGTCACGCCGCCCACCTCGACGCGGCAGCAGCCGCACATGCCGGTGCCGTCAACCATGATGGGGTTGAGGGACGCGGTAATGGGGGTGTCGTACTTCTGGGCGGTGAGGGTCGAGAACTTCATCATCGGAACGGGGCCGACGCAGAAGACCTGGCTCACGGCCTTGTCCTGCAGCAGGCGCTCCAGCGGAGCGGTGACAACGCCCTGCTCGCCGTAGGAGCCGTCATCGGTGGTGATATGGATGTGGTCCTCGTCGAGGAGCTCGCGGAACTGGTCCTCCATGAGCAGGAGGTCCTTGGTGCGGGCGCCCATGATGGCGTGGACCTCGTGGCCGGTCTCGACCAGGTGCTTGGCGACCGGGAAGGCAATTGCCAGGCCGACGCCGCCGCCAATGACGGCGCAGGGGCCCTCGGCCATCTCGGTGGGAACGCCCAGCGGGCCCACGACGTCGCGCAGTGACTCGCCGGCCTCATAGGTGGAAAGCATCTCGGTGGTCTTGCCAATCACCATGAAGATGAACTCGACCCAGCCCTCGTCACCGTTCCAACCAGCTAGGGTAAACGGGACGCGCTCGCCCGTCTCGTTGGCGCGAACCATGAGGAACTGTCCAGCGTGCGCATGCTTGGCGATCGCGGGCGCCTCGATGCGGAACTTGAACACCTTCTCCGAGAACTGCGTCTTCTCCAGGATCTTATACATAGAACCCCTCTCTTGTTAGGGCCGCCGAACCGTGCCTCCACGGAAATGGACGGTAGCCCGAGTAAAACCGTACGCGCACAGGCGTTGTGCAGACATACGGTGCAAATTATACCCTCATGGACATGCTGTTTACGTGTGTCTTCGGCGGTTGGGAAAAGGGTTTATCCACTTCGACCTACCAAATAGGGATAGGTTTATTTTGGTCGGTTTTATCAGGCAAAACGGCAAAGGGGGCCGGCCTCGGGTTGTGATGAGGCCGGCCCCCTTTGGGGTGTTATGCGTGTATGGCGGTGCGGGGTTTATTGCGATGCGGCCACCGGGGCGTTTCCGCAGATAAAACCTGCCAAAATAAACCTGTCCCTAAACGGTAGGTTTTAGTGCTTGCCGTTGGCGGAGGCGGCGCCGTTGACGTGGTCGCGGGCGTAGATTACGCCGTGGACGATGGCCAGACCGGCGGCATCTGCGGCGCGGGCGCAGGTGTCCTGGAAGTCCTCGGCCTCGCGGGCGCGCAGCTGCTTGAGCACATAGTCTGCCACGGCCATCTTGCCGGGAGGGTTGCCGATGCCGGTGCGGATACGGCTAAAGTCGCGGCTGCCCATCTTGTCGATGATGGAGCGCAGGCCGTTGTGACCGGCATGGCCTCCGCCCACCTTGACGCGCACGTCACCGGCGGGAATGTCGAGCTCGTCGTGAATCACGAGCAGCTCCTCGGCCTTGATCTTGTACTCGCGGCAGAGCTTGGAGATGGGTCCGCCCGAGGTGTTCATGTACGACTGCGGCTTGACCAGCACGATCTGGCGCTTGCCACCCTCTTCCTCGGGATCGTTGATGTTGATGAGCGCGACCTCGGCGCCTGCCTGGTTTTTCCAGTAGGTGACACCGGCCTGACGGGCCAACTCGTCGATTGCTTTGAAGCCAGCGTTGTGGCGGGTCTCGGCATACTCATCGCCAGGGTTGCCAAGTCCGGCAACCATGCGAATCTTAAGCGGCTGTGCAGCTGCCATAGGCTTCCTTTCGTTACATAAGAAGTTCGTTCAACGACAAAGGCTACCACGCCCGCCGAAGGCGAGGAAAGGGCACGGCAAAGTCATTTCAGAAAACAGCTGCCCCGAGACAGCAGGAAGCCCGGTAGGCCGGGAGGGGTTATCTAAGCCGACATCCCGCAGCCGCGAAGCGGCGAGGACGTCGGCGTGATAACCCCGCAGGCCTACCGGGCTTCCGGTGGGATGCGAGGGTCAAGCGACTACAGCGCGAAGTCGCCGCCGACGAGCGTGGAGACGGGCTCCTCGTGGTAAACGGCGGAGATGGCCTGAGCGAACTCCTCGGCGACCGAGATAGTCTTGATCTTGCCGCCGACCTCGACGGGGATGGCGTCGGTGACGACGCACTCGACGATGGGGGCATCGTTCAGGCGCTCGATGGCCGGACCGGAGAAGATGCCGTGGGTGGCGCAGACGTAGATGTCGCCGGCGCCCATAGCCTTGAGCTCCTTGACGTTGGCGCACAGGGTGCCAGCAGTGTCGATCATGTCGTCGTTGATGATGCAGGTCTTGCCCTTGATGTCACCGATGATGCCCATGACCTCGGCGGCGTTGTGGCGCGGACGGCCCTTGTGGGCGATGGCCAGGTCGCAGCCGAGCATGTCGGACAGCTTCTTGGCGGCCTTGGCGCGACCCACGTCGGGGGAGACGACAACCAGGTTGTCGGTGTCGAAGTGCATGTCGTTGTAGTACTGGCCAAATAGCGGCAGTGCGGACAGGTGGTTAACCGGGATATCGAAGAAGCCCTGGATCTGGCCCTGGTGCAGGTCGAGGGTGATGATGCGGTTGACGCCGGCACGCTCGAGCAGGTTGGCGACGAGGCGGGCGGTGATGGGCTCGCGCGGGCCGGCCTTGCGGTCCTGGCGGGCATAGCCGTAGTGGGTGATAACGGCGGTGATGGAGCGGGCGGATGCGCGCTTGGCAGCGTCGGTGGCGATGAGCAGCTCCATGAGCATGTCGTTGACGTTGCCGCCGGCCACGGACTGAATCAGGAAGACGTCGGCGCCGCGGACGGTCTCGTCGTAGCGGGCGTAAATCTCACCATTGGCGAACTGCTTTAGCGTAAGGCCCGAAAGCTCGACCCCAAGGTACTCAGCAATCTTCTGAGCGAGGGGACGGTTGGAGGAACCGGAATACACGCGGATGGACTTGCGCATATTCTCCGACTTCTCGGGATCATTAATCGGCATTACCCTTCTCCTTTATACATCGAATGCCATATAGATGCCTTGTTGCATTGTAACCGCGCGGCGGGGTTTATCGGGTCTTGATAACGTCTTTACCGCCAACGGACACGAACCGACCACTCATCCGGTTGCGCAGGTCACGATAGAAAAAGGAGCCGCCCCCATGGAGCAGCTCCTTTTGTGCTTGGTAAAACGTTATACCTCGTCGTCCTCGTGCAGGCGGCGGCGGTAATCGGCGGCCCAGCCCTCAATATTTACCTGACGGGCGCGGCCCAGACCGAGCGCGTCTGCCGGGACCGGCTCGGTGATGACGGAGCCGGCGGCCACGAGTGCACCGTCGCCGATCTGGGCGGGCGCGACCATCATGGTGTCGGAGCCAATGAAGGCGTCCTTGCCGATGACGGTCTTGTGCTTGTGCACGCCATCGTAGTTGCAGGTGATGGAGCCCGCGCCCACGTTGACGCCGGAGCCCATGGTGGTGTCGCCGATGTAGGACAGGTGGGGCACCTTGGAACCCTCGCCGATCGTGGACTTCTTGATCTCCACGTGCGTGCCGGCCTTGGAGCCGTCGAGCATGTGGGTGCCCGGGCGCAGGTAGGCGCGCGGGCCGCAGTCGACGCCGTTCTCGATGACGGCCTCAATGGCGATGGTCTCATCGATGGTGCAGCCGCTGCCGACGGTGGTGTCGGTGAGGCGGCTGTTGGGACCGAGCTGGCACTCCTCGCCCACGGTGACGTGGCCGATCAGGTGCGTCTGCGGCCACACGACGGTATCGCGGCCGATAACGGCATCGGGGCCGATCCAGGCCTGTGTGGGGTCGATGAAGGTAACGCCCTCGGCCATCCAGTGCTCGTTGATGCGGTCGCGCGCGATGGCGGTGAGCTGTGCGAGCTGGATGCGGCTGTTGACGCCCAGGCCGTCGCGGTAGTCGTCGCAGTGGAAGATGGAGACAGCCTGGCCGTGGCCTTTGAGGATCTCGAGCATGTCGGGCAGGTAGTACTCGGATTGCGCGTTGTCGTTGCCGATCTCGTTGATGTGGGCGGCGAGCTGCGTGCCGTCAAATGCGTAGCAGCCGGCGTTGCACTCCAGCAGCGTGGCGGCCTGCTCGGGCGTGCAGTCCTTCTGCTCGATGATGCGCTCGATCTGACCATCGGCGCCCAGCTTGATGCGGCCGTAGCCGAAAGGATCGGGCGGGGTCATGGTCATGACGGTGCAGGCGAGCTCGCCGGTGGCGACGGTTTGCGCGAACTTGGCGACGGTGTCGGCGGTGATGAGCGGCAGGTCGCCGTTGAGCACGACGACGGGGCCTTGCGTGATGCCGCAGGCCTCGAGCGCGACCTTTACGGCGTGGCCGGTGCCCAGGCGCTCGGTCTGCTCGACGCACTCGACCTTGGTGGCGCTGTTGGCGTAGGCGCCGTCGATGAGGGCGCGCATCTCGTCGGCGTGGCTGCCGATGACGACCACGACGCGGCTGCAGCCGGCCTTGATGGTAGCGTCGACGATCCACTGGACCATGGGCTTACCCAGGATCTTGTGCGAAACCTTGCAGTGGTTCGACTTCATGCGGGTGCCCTCGCCGGCAGCGAGGATAATTGCGGTTGCGTCCATGTGATCTCCTGTTACGTTATAGAGACGTGTGTTTGGAAACGATACACGGCGCAATATGATACCGCAGGCATATGACGAGCGCGTAACGATTGGTTTGCGGCGGTTGAGGCTTGCGCCGCCGGCGTGGCGTTTGCACTGCGTGCGTGCGGCGTTGGCGGTGCTGCGGAGCTGTTGTTTGAGCGAGGGAACGGGGGTGCCCGTGGATAACATACGAGAGGAGTTTGGCGGCGGGCCCGTCGCGGCATTCTCGATGTCGCATCCGGCTGTGCCGGCACTCTATATAGTGCTGACGCTGGGGCTCACTATGTTCTCGATGCAGCCGGTACTGATCGCGCTGTCGCTCGCAGGCGGGCTGGCGTATGGATTTGCGACGCGTGGGGCTGCCCGCACGCTGGGCGCGCTCCGCTGGCAGCTGCCGGTGATTTTGATCGTCGCGCTGCTCAATCCGCTGTTTAGCGCCTCGGGTTCGACGGAGCTGTTCCGTATTGGCATGCGCGCGGTGTATCTGGAGAGCATGGTATACGGCCTGTGCATGGGCGGGCTGTTTGTGGCGAGCGTGTTGTGGTTTGAGGCGGCGGCATCGATGCTCGAATACGACAAGGTACTCGCGCTGCTGGGCAATGCCGCGCCGGTGATTGCGCTCATGATCTCGATGTGCATGAGGCTTATCCCGCAGTTTTTGCGCCGCGGTCGTACGGTGCTGGCGGTGCAGGATGCGATTGATGTGCCGGGCAGCGCGCCGGCCGACCCCGTGCGTTCGCGTTTGCGGGCATCGAGTGTGTTGATGGGCTGGGGCATGGAAGATTCGCTGGAGCGCGCGGACGCGATGCGCTCGCGCGGGTGGGGTGCCGCGACGCGTCGTACGACGTATGCGCGGTATCGACTGGGGCGCAGCGACGTTGCCGCGCTGGCTGGGCTTGCGGTGTTTGGTGCCGCCGCGGTGGCGGTGGCATGGACCGCGACAACGCAGTATTCGTTTTATCCGCAGCTCTCGGTGCCGGCGCCGTGGCGGGGCTATGTCGTGTACGCTGCCTGGATGATGCTGCCTTGCGCGTCGCACGCGATTGATGAGAAGAGGTTTGGCTGATGGCTCGGTTGGATAGGGGCCCGGTGTCGGGCGCGGCGTGCGGCCCGGATATTCCGGCGATTGAGGTGCAGGGCCTTAGTTTTGCCTATCCCGGGGCCGAGGCACCGGTGCTCGAGGGGCTTGATTGGCGTGTTCCCCAAGGTGCATTTGCGCTGCTTGTTGGCGGTACCGGTTCGGGCAAGTCGACGCTGCTGTCGCTGCTCAAGCCCGAGATCGCGCCGGCGGGCGAGCGCACTGGTGATGCGCGCGTGCTGGGCGAGAACGTTGCCGACATGGACGTGCGGGCATCGGCGGAGCGCGTGGGCTATGTGTTCCAGGATCCCGAGAACCAGATCGTGTGCGAAACCGTGTGGCACGAGATGGCGTTTGGCCTGGAAAACTTGGGGCTAGCACGTGATGAGATGCGCCGTCGCGTAGCTGAGACCAGCTATTTCTTTGGTCTGGAGGACTGGCTTCATCGCGATACCGATACGCTTTCGGGCGGCCGCAAGCAGCTGCTGTCGCTTGCCGCCGTCCTGGCGCTGCGTCCGCGTGTGCTGCTACTCGACGAGCCCACGTCTCAGCTCGATCCCGTTGCCGAGAAGAATTTTCTGCACGCGCTGTTTCGCGTGAACCGTGAGTTGGGCTGCACGGTTGTTGTGGCTACGCATCAACCGCGTCCAATGCTCGAGTATGCGACGTGTGCGTACCGGATTGAGGACGATCGCGTGCGCGAGGTGGCGGATATGGCTTCTTTGGGACGCCGAGAATCGTTGTTTTCCGACGACATGTTGGGGTGGGGTGCCGTCCGATGTGCAAAAAACGGAGTATTCAGCAGGCGTGAGGACAATTTGGGCTCTCTGGAGCCGCCCGGGGACGTATCGAGCGCGAAAAAAAGTTCGGAATTGGACAAATCGTCCGAATTTGTGGCGCAAACGTCGCTCGAGAACGGCTCGGAAGCCTTCCCGCGCACGGATGGGAGCAGAATACTCCAAAAAATGCACGGCGGGTCGGCTACCACCCTGGCAGGGAGCTGGTTTCGCTACGATCGCGCGGGCGGTTGGGTGCTGCGCGGGCTCGACGTGGCGTTTTCGGCCGGTGCGGTGCATGCGGTCGTGGGCGGCAACGGATGCGGTAAGTCGACGATGCTCTCGGTGCTGGCGAAGACCGCCAAGCTGCAGCGCGGCCGCATGGTGCGCGGAGCGGCCTCGGCGGCGCTGCTGCCTCAGAACCCCAAAGCATTGCTGGTTGCCGAGACGGTTCACGATGAGCTGATGGAATGGGCCTCGACCTGCGGATATGACGAGAACTTGGCGCGGGAGCGTGCGGCGAGCTTGGGGCTGTCGGGTCTGGATGGGCGCCACCCCTACGATCTTTCGGGCGGACAGCGCCAACTGCTTGCGTTGGCAAAGCTACTGCTAATCGGCCCCGAACTGCTATTGCTCGATGAGCCCACCAAGGGTCTGGACCTGGCCAGCCGCCGCATTATCGCCCGCGCCCTGCGCGACCATGCGCGGGCTGGCGGCACCGTCATCATGGCAACGCACGACCTGGATTTTGCCGAGCAGGTAGCCGACGACATCGCCATGATGTTTGATGGCGAGATCGCCTGCATGGAGCCGCCGACCGACTTCTTTGCCGACAACGTGTTTTATAGGGCGTGATGGGATGGCGGATTATCGCATCGTGCGCCTACTCGCAAAACTGGAGATACCGCTGCTGCTGGCGGTGCCAGCCGTGATGGCTGCGGCGTTGCTGGCGGGCGTTGAACAGGCGGCACTTGCCATGCTTGTCGTGGTGGCGCTGGTGCTCGCGCTGTTCTTTGCGGGTTACGAGGCGTCGCGCCCGGGACTGCGCCAGATTATGCCCACGCTGGTTCTGGCGGCGTTGGCTGCGGCGGGGCGTATTCTGTTTGGCCCCATTCCCGACTTTAAACCGGTGAGCGCCATCGCCATCATCGCAGGGGCGACGCTCGGACGCCGCAACGGCTTTATGGTTGGAGCGCTGGCGGCACTGACCAGTAATTTCTTTTTTGGACAGGGCATGTGGACGCCGTGGCAGATGTATGCCTGGGGGCTGGTTGGCTATGTTGGCGGCGCGCTAGCGTATGCGGGTGCGTTCGACCGCGTCGACGGCACCGTGCGCATGCCAGCACTGCTGGCGTACGGCTTTGCGTCGGGCCTGCTCTATGGCGTCGTGATCAACGCATATGACATCATTGGTTTTGTACAGCCGCTTACTTGGGCGGGTGCCGTGGCGCGTCTTGCCACGGCAGTGCCGTTCGATATTACGCACGGCCTTGCGACCTGCGTGTTTTTGGCCGCCTTGTACAAGCCTTGGTGCCGTCGCATTAACCGTGTCGTCGTGAAATACAGGCTGTAGGGCTGGTTGCGTCGGGGCGGGAATCAATACTGCCGAAGTGTCATTTCAAAACTATGCCGGTTTACGGGGCTAGATTGGCGCAGGCAGACCATGCCGGCTTTTTTCGAAATAGAGTAAGCCGTTCACCTGCGGTTTTATTATCTCGGAATTGCGTATGGTTGGGGGTTCGCGATTCAGCCCCGTAAACCGGCATAGTTTTGGAATGGCCGGCTGATATGACGGGCATCGTGGCCCTCAGAGAGCCAAATTGATCCATTTTCTTCCGTCCCCAGATGTCCCCAGGGGATCAGTTGACGGCGCTTGCCACGAAACTGGCCCATCTACTACGTTTAGCTTGATACTCCCGACCATGACCGCGTTTTATGAAAAACCGCAGGCTTTCTACCTGCGGTTTTCTTTTTGCGTTGTTCGCTGTGGTTGAGGGTGGTGGCTTAAACGTAGTAGATGGGCGTGTTTCGTGGCGGATGGGTCACGCGGACACCCTCACGAGGCCCAAAATGATCCGTTTTCCTTCGTCTCCGGGGGCAGCTGGAGCTAGAGCTCCAACGTAAGGGTGACGGGGCAGTGGTCGCTGCCGAAGATGTCGCCGCGGATGCCGGTGTCGCGTACGTTGTCGGCGATTGCGTCGCTTACCAGGAAGTAGTCGATGCGCCAGCCGGCGTTGTTCTTGCGGGCATTAAAGCGATAGCTCCACCAGCTGTAGACGCCCTCGACGTCGGGGTTTGCCGCGCGCCAGGTATCGGTAAAACCGGCGTCGAGCAGCTCGGTAAACTTGCCGCGCTCCTCGTCCGAAAAGCCTGCGTTGCCGCGGTTGGACTTGGGGTTCTTAAGGTCGATCTCCTCGTGCGCCACGTTAAAGTCGCCGCAGGTCACGACGGGTTTGCCGGTCTCGCGCTCGAGCGCGTTCAAAAAGCCGCGGTAGGCGTCGTCCCACGCCATGCGCACGTCGATGCGGGCGAGTTCATTTTGGGCGTTGGGCGTATAGACGTCGACAAACCAAAACTTGTCGAACTCGAGCGCGCAGACGCGGCCCTCGGTTACGGTTTGGGCGACGAGTGCGGCCGCCTCACCCTCGCCGGCGTAGGGTAGCAGCGCGTCGGCGTGCAGCACGCGCAGCGGTTCCTGGCGGCTAAAGACCGCAGTGCCCGAATAGCCTTTACGCTCGGCGTAGCTCCAGGTTTGGTGATAGCCGGGCAGGTCAATATCGACCTGGCCTTCTTGCAGCTTGGTCTCTTGCAGCGCCAGGATATCGACGTCGAGTTCTTGCGCGATCTGGATAAAGCTCGGGTCCTTTTTGAGCACGGCGCGCAGGCCGTTGACGTTCCACGAGGCGAAAGTGTAAGTCTGAGGCATGGTGTCCTTTCGACGGGGTTGGCAGGCTTAAGATTAGCGCAACAGGGGCGGGGTGGGCTCCGTGGGCGACGGCGCAATCGCAGCCGCCCCGACCAACATGGACGGAGGACAAACATGACGCAAGCGATAACAGATCCCAAGCAGGCCTCCGCGGCGTTGGCGGAGCTGTTCGACACCCACGAGCGCGTGGTTTTCTTTGGCGGCGCTGGTGTTTCCACGGCAAGCGGCATTCCCGATTTTCGCAGCGTGGACGGCCTGTATCACCAGCAGTTTGCCTATCCGCCCGAGACCATGCTGTCGCACAGCTTTTACGAGACACATCCGGCGGAGTTCTTCGACTTTTACCGCACCAAGATGATCGCGCTTAACGCTAAGCCCAACCGCTGTCACACCAAACTCGCCGAGCTGGAGCGAGCTGGCAAGCTCGATGTCGTGGTGACGCAAAACATCGACGGCCTGCATCAGATGGCCGGCTCACAGCGCGTGTTCGAGCTGCACGGATCGGTCCATCGCAACATTTGCCAGTCGTGCGGCGCGATCTATAGCGCCGAGTGGATTTGCTCGCGCGAGCACGAGGACGCCGCGGGCGTGCCCGTGTGCCCCGCGTGCGGTGGTCGTATCAAGCCCGATGTGGTGCTCTACGAAGAGCCGCTCGACGAGCATGTGTTGACCGGTGCCGTTGCCGCCATCGCCGCGGCCGATGCCCTCATTGTGGGCGGGACCTCACTCGTGGTGTATCCGGCGGCAGGCCTTACGCGTTACTTTACTGGCGATACGCTGGCCATTTGCAATTTGGCGCCTACCGATCAGGATGCAAATGCCGACCTGCTGATTTCTTGCGACATCGCGGCCGCGTTTGCGTTCTAGCCCGTGTGCGCGGATACAATAGAAAGACTGAGTGCAAAGCGACCCCGCCGCCAGCTCCCCAAGCTCGGCGGCGTGGGCATTTTAGGAGGATGTTCATGGCGAACGACAGCAAGACATGGCGGTGCGGAAAGTATGAGCTCAGCTTTGACCGTCCGCGCATCATGGGCGTCCTCAACGTGACGCCCGATTCGTTTAGCGACGGCGGGGAGCACTTCGACCCGGATGCCGCCATCGAGTACGGCCTGGCGATGCTCGACGCCGGCGCCGACATCATCGACGTAGGCGGCGAGTCCACGCGCCCCGGCTTTACCCCGGTTAATCCCGACGAGGAGGCTCGC
This sequence comes from Collinsella sp. TF12-2AT, assembly GCF_003436735.1. Lineage (NCBI taxonomy): Bacteria > Bacillati > Actinomycetota > Coriobacteriia > Coriobacteriales > Coriobacteriaceae > Collinsella > Collinsella sp. TF12-2AT. The sequence continues at coordinate 105,162 of NZ_QSQK01000003.1, forward strand.
CGCGTGCTGCCCGTGGTGCGCGCGCTGGCCAAAGAGGGCGCCATCGTCTCGATCGACACGCGTCACGTGGCGGTTGCCAAGGCGGCCGTGCGCTGCGGCGCCTCGATCGTCAACGACGTGACCGGCTTCACTGACTCCAAGATGGTCGAGTTTGTTAAGACGAGCACCTGCGGCGTCATTGTGATGCATGCCGGCGAGGTCGCCGCTCCCGCTCGTACGCACGCGACGGTGCAGCTCGATACCTCGGCCGCGGCGTTTGTTGCCGAGAAGGCGCGCGAGGCGGCTGCCGAGGCCGCGCGTGAGGCCGAGAAGCCGGCTCGCCGCCGTCGCGGCAAGTTGCTGGGCGAGCCTAAGCCGGAGACCAAGCTTCCGGGCGGCGTGGTGCAGCCCTCGTTGCCGTTTGGCGAACCTGAGCCCGCGACCGAGCCTGCAAGCGAGCAGGAGACGCCGGCCGCCGAGCAGGCTGCTGCCGCCGAGACCGTCGCGCCCGCGCCCGAGGCCACCGAGGCCGCATCGGAGTCCAATGACCGCCTGGCCGCCATGATGCGCCGCAGCGCCCGCCGCGAGGAAGCCTACGTGCCCACCTCGCAGCTCCGCCGCTTCACCCTGCCCGATTCGGCGCCCATCATGCGCCGCGTCATGGGCTTTCTGTCCGACCAGGCCCGCGCGCTCATCCACGCCGGCGTGTCGCGCGACCGCATCTGCATCGATCCTGGCCCGGGCTTTGGTAAGTCGGCTAACGAGGACATCGTCATCCAGCGCGAGACTGCCAAGATGGCGTCACTGGGCTATCCGCTCATGTGCGCCGTATCGCGCAAGCGCTTTGTGGGCGCCGTCTCGGGCGTGACCGAGGCCGCCGAGCGCGATGCCGCTACGTTTGGCGTGTGCCTGGGCGCCATCCAGGCCGGTGCCAACATCGTGCGCGTGCACGACGCCGCGGGTTTTGCGCAGTTCCTGAACGGCTACTGGGCGGTTGCCAAGCCGCAGCCGCGCCGCGCGTTTGTGGCCGTGGGATCCAACTTGGGGCATCGCTGCGACAACATTCGCGCCGCACGCGACATGATCGCCGAGATTCCACTTACCTGCGTGTCCAACTCCTCCAAGATCTACGAGAGCGAGCCGGCCTACGAGACGCGCCAGGACGCGTTTGCCAACGCCGTCATCGAGATCAAGACCGAGTTGGCGCCGCTGGTGCTGCTCGACGAGCTCATGAAGATCGAGGCCGAGCTGGGCCGCGACCGCTCCAAAAAGGCCAAGGCCAACGGTCCGCGCACCATCGACCTGGACCTGCTGTGGATGGACGGCGAGACCCACGGCGGCAAAAAGCTGCGCCTGCCGCATCCACTGATCGGCGAGCGCGACTTTGTGCTGGTGCCGCTTGAGGACCTGATGCACGACCCGGCGCGGTTCTTCCGCTACAACGGCGTCGAGGTCAAGGAGCCCGAGGATCGTGTGGGCCATATCGTGGGTGAATTGGGGCGTATGTAGATGATCGAGATGAACGCTGTAGTCGCTGCCACTGAGCTTGACGCGGCGCGTGACGCGGGTCGCGAGGGCGTGTCCGCGGGCTGGTGCGCGTGGAGCGTGGGCGATGCTTCGCTGACGTTTTCGCTGGTTGTGCGCCCCGATGTGAACATGCACGCCTTCCACGGCCTGCCGTTTGTGGCCGCGATGGGCATGATGGACGCGCTCGTGGGCACGGCTTCGACGCCGGGGTTGGGCCTTGCCGGTAAAGTGGGTATCCAGTGGCCGAGCGATATCGTGTGCGGTGCGCCTGCGTTTGAGACGTCGCTCGCGCGTGTTGCCGTGAACGGCGGTGCCGGTGCTGCGGGCATGTTTGCCGCGGTGACGGTTGATATTGAACGTGCGGCGCTGAGCGAGCTTGGCGTGGATATGGCCGACGAGGTGCTGGTCGAGGCATTGGCCACCGCCGTGCTGGTCCGCGTGGACACCTGGGCGGTTGCCGCCAACACACCACAGGGCGCTGCCGGCCCGCTGGCTCCGGTGCTGGGCGAGTACTTTGACATGGTGCCACTGCTGGGTCGTCAGGTTGCGGCGGTGTCGCCCAGCGGCTTGCCGCTTGCGGTCGGTGTGTTTGCGGGCCTGGACATCTGGGGTCGCGCGACCATCAAGACCGATGCCGGCGAGCAGGAGTTTCCGCCCGAGGCCGTACGGATTCGCGGACTGTAACGCGAGGTGCCCGCGCTCAAAGATAGCGATGACAACGAAGCCCTCTTCGGCCTGTGCTGGGGAGGGTCTTGTTGTCTGGGGAATGGGTTGTCAGCACCCTATTCCTCAAAACTGAAAATCTTTCGATTTTGAGGAATAGGATTAAGCCAGCTCGGTCCTTTGCGAGGTATATTCGTTACAGAATCTATTCCTCAAAACTGAATATATTTCGTTTTTGAGGAATAGAGAAAAAAGACCGCGAGGAGGCCGCCAATGAAACTCATCAATAGAGCGTCGTATATGGACACATTGACGAGCCTTATTGGCGTGCCGGATATCAAGGTCATAACGGGCATTCGCCGTAGCGGTAAGTCAAAATTGCTCGAGGCTCTCCGCGATTACGTGGAGGCAAATCTGTCCAATCCGAATGTCATCCATATCAATTACAACCTCGACGAGTTCGAGGGCCTGCTCGAATATCATGCCCTGCTCGCCTATGTAAAAGAGCATCGAGTGTCCGGCAGGCAAAACTTCCTGCTTATCGACGAGGTTCAGATGTGCGAGGGCTTTGAGCGCGCGATCAACAGCCTCCATGCATCCGAGCAGTACGACATTTTCATCACCGGATCGAATGCCTTTTTGCTGTCGAGCGATCTGTCGACGCTCTTTACGGGGCGCACCTTCGAGATCGAGGTTTTTCCATTCTCGTTTGAGGAGTATCGTCTCTATGGCGACGAGGGCGAGGTCGACCGCGACTTCGATGGGTACGCGAGAACCGGCGGTATGTCCGGCTCTTACCCTTATCCACTGCAGGAGCAGCGCTATCAATATCTCTCCAGTGTCTTTAAAACGCTCATCGTGAGGGATATCGTGCAACGGCATAACGTGAGAAACGAATCGGCACTGCTGCGCATTGCCGATTACATGATGGACAACGTCTCCAACATAACGTCGGCACGCAACATTACGGATGTTTTGAATGCGGATGGGCTAAAGATAACGAACAAGACGGTCGGTGCGTACATGGGGTACCTGTGCGATGCGTTTGCCTTCTATAAAGTTCGTCGATATGACATTCGCGGCAAGAAATACCTTAAGAGCGGCGAGAAGTATTACCTGGCAGACCACGCGTTCAAATACGCACTGCTCGGTACACGCGATATGGACTGGGGTCGCGTGTACGAGAACATGGTGGCCATCGAGCTGCTGCGCCGCGGATATGAGGTATACGTCGGTGTGCTCTATAAAAAGGAAATAGACTTTGTGGCAATCAAGCGAAGCGAGAAGCTCTACATTCAGGTGAGCGACAACATCAGCTCGGATAAGACATTTGAACGCGAGATTTCACCACTGCTGAGCATTGGCGACGCGTACCCCAAGATGATTCTCGCCCGCACGCATCACGAGGCCACGGATCGCGATGGAGTGCAGATCGTGGACCTGGCGAGGTGGCTGTGCGGCGAGGCGTAGCAGAAAGCCTATTCCTCAAAACTGAAAAATTTTCGATTTTGAGGAATAGGGCCGATACGTTGCCTGGTTCGCCGCTCGCGCTCGTGCTCGACTTAGGCCCTCGCCCTATCCCAGTTCCTGCATGCGGCGGTAGATTTCGCAGATGCCCTTGATGGTGAGCTGGCCGTCGACCACATCGAAGGCATCGGTCGAACCGGCGACAATGCTGGCGAGGCCGCCCGTGGCGATAACGGTGGCGTCCTCGCGCCCCAGCTCGCGCTTCATGCGCGCGACCAGGCCCTCGGCCATGGCGGCGGCACCCACCACGGCGCCGACCTTGATGCACTCCTCGGTATCGCGGCCGATGGCATGCTCGGGCGCCTCGAGCGGCACGCTGGCGAGCTTGGCGGCTCGGGCGGCGAGCGCGTCCATGGAGATGCGGATACCCGGCGCGATCGCTCCGCCAATGTAATAGCCGTCCTCGTCGATGACATCGATATTGGTTGCGGTGCCAAAGTCCACCACGATCGCCGGGGCGCCGTAGAAGGCCTCAGCCGCGACGGCGTTGGCGATGCGGTCGGCACCCACGGCCTGGGGGCGTGCCGCCCGTAGCTTGGTCACGGCCGCCGTCTGCGGCCCGATGACAACGGCATCTGCCGCGATGCGGTCGGCCACGGCGCGCCACTCGCGCGAGAGCTGCGGCACCACGCCGGCAAAGGCGATCGCGTCGACCGCGCCGAGCGAGAGGTCGTACATCTTAAAGAAGCCCATCAGGCGCACGTGGATTTCGTCGGCGGTATAGGAGCGGTCGGTGGGCATACGCCACGACTGCACCAGCTCGTTTCCGTCAAACAGGCCCATGGCCGTCTGCGTGTTTCCCATATCGATAGCGAGCAGCATGTCTACTCCCAGTGTTGGCGTAAAAGGACGCGCACCATTGTATACGTGCCGTCGACGGCGCTCGGCTGTGATCCGTTCACGGTGATACTGGCTGAGGGTTTAAATATGAAGGAATTATGCTCTACGAGATTTTCCTTGCCGTTTACCGAACTCCCGCGTAAGATTCTTTCTTGCGCACATGAGGCGCCCAGACATTGCGGGGTGGAGCAGTCTGGTAGCTCGCCGGGCTCATAACCCGGAGGTCGTAGGTTCAAATCCTGCCCCCGCGACCAAGAACTTGCAGCTCGGAAGCAAAATTGCTTCCGAGCTTTTTCTTTATCGGTTTACCTTGCGGGTGAATTGCGGGTGAATCCTGAGTCAATTTATTATGTGAAGCAGATAAACCATTGATAATCGCGGACCGGTCGGCTTGACTTATCGACCGATAAACTCCAATTGGGAGGAGTCCCGGCGGTCCTTAGCTAAAATAGTGACGTCTGAATAACAACAAGGGAGTCGCTATATGAAGACCGTCTACGATGCCCTTGACCCTATCGTCAACGGGTCGGCAACGACCAAGGAGAAGGGCGACAAGTACGAGGCGGCCTGCGTTTACTATCTCAAGAACGACCCCTTCTACGCGCTGTTCCTTTCCCGTGTCGGGACGATAACCCAGGCACCCGAATGGGATAACAGTTTGTTTTAAGGGAAAGGAAGCCGTATGGCGAAAAAGGGATATATCTTCTGGGACAGCGAGACGGCGAATCCCCAGCAGAGGATATGCCAGGTCGCTTATATCCTCACGGATCTTGAGGGAAACTGCCTGGGCGACCCGGTTTGCCGGGTGATCAATCCTGAGAGCGAGATTGGTTGGTGGAGTAGGTCTCATCTGGAAATCGATTGGGACTCACTGGACGACATGCCGACCTTTGTCCGCTTCTGGGAGGATGCCGGTCTGGCGGATTTGCTGCGAGACTACATCCTGGTCGCGCATAACGCCAACGGCGCCGACATCCACCACATCAAGAAGAGTCTGGCTGCCTACGACATCGAAATGCCCGAGATCGAAGTAATCGATACGATGCTGGTGGCGAAGCAGAAGGGTCTGCCCGGAGCGCTTGTCGACCTCTGCGAGCATTACGGCGTGCATCTTGATAGCCACCACGATGCCATGAGCGACGCCGAGGCGTGCCTTGGGGTTTTCCGTGGGCTGGCCGGCGAGTTCGGTGCGCTCGAGCCCGCCGTTTGGGCTCCGAATGCCTCCTCCCATCATGGCCGCAAGCGTGTTTTCACGGGCTTGGGACTGGTGAACGGGTCGCAGGAAACCATCGAAGAGGTTTTGGCGAAAGCCGAGGAGGCGGGCCACAGGGGCGATCCGGGCGAAATCACTGATCCGGTCGGACTCAAGGTGAAGGTATCCGGCGTTACTCCGGGCTACAATCGCGATGAGATCCTTGCCGCACTTAAGGAATGCGGGATGAAAGCGACCGATGGCAAGCCCGCGCAGAGCACGAAGTACCTCGCAATAGGCGACAACGTGGGACGAAGCAAGCTCGACGCAGTTTTCAGCGGCAACTCGCAGGCAAAAATCGTCACGACGGGCGAGTTGCTTGAGGTCATGAACCGATTTGGCAAGGCGGAATAGAAGGGAAGGCTCGATATGGCCGTCAATTTGAAAACCGTAAAAGACACGGTGAATCTTGCAGCGGGGGTTTTAGCCGCCGCCGCCGGGGTTGTCGATGGGGCAAAGCAGCTCGGTTTCGATGTCGATGGAGCCGTGAAAAGCGCTGCCGACGGGGCAACCAACGGCGCGCGTGCTGTTGCCGACGGCATCGGCAAGGGATTTGGTGCGGCGGCGGAAGGCGTCGGCGCGGCAGCCGGCGCGTTGGGGGATGCCACGAAGGCGTTCCAGGACTCAAGGGCCGCCGCGGAGGCTCGCAAGAAGATCGATGCCGCCAGGCAATCAATATTTGAAGGCGCGTCGACGGTGATGCCCCTGCACGAGTTCATCTGCCAGCAGGTCAAAGCCTCCGAAGCTGCGTTCAGCGGCTACGATATGCCCGGCTGCTATCTCATCGCGACATACCGCAGGCATGACCACGATAAGAACTTCAGCGACTATCTCGGAATATACGTGGGGTCAAGTGAGCGTATGGCGGACGATATCGCGTCCATACCTACGCGATTGGGCGATCCGGATGTCTACGCTGACTACAAGTACCGACAAAACATTTTGCTATTCGTGTATCCGTGCGAGCTGAAGGACGTCGACGAACGTCGTGGGCTCCTGCTGCGTTCGTTTGACGGCGAGAGGCTCTACAACGGCACTGGATTATCGGTCGAGAGGGCGGCGGATGAAGACCTATAACCTGGACACCATCCATAAGGTCCCCCTGCGCGAGGTGTGGCCGCATGAGGCCCACGACTTCACCAAGTGGCTGGCCGAGGAGCAGAACCTCGCAACCCTCGGGACGGCGGTCGGAATCGAGCTCGAGCTCATAGAGACGGAGTCCTCGGTCGGATCGTTCAACGTGGACATCTACGCGCAGGAGTCCGGTACGGGCCGCAAGGTGATCATCGAGAACCAGCTCGAGGACACCAACCACGACCATCTCGGCAAGGTGATCACGTACGCCGCCGGCAAGGGCGCCGAGGTCGTCATCTGGGTCGTGGCGCGCGCCCGCGACGAGCACCGCCAGGCCATCGAGTGGCTCAACCAGCACACCGACAGCGACTTCGGGTTCTTCCTGGTCGAGGTCGAGCTCTGGAAGATCGGGGACTCCTTGCCCGCCCCGCGCTTCGGCGTGGTCGAGCAGCCGAACGAGTGGACCAAGACCGTGAAGCTCTCCGAGGGGCTCAGCGAGACCGAAAAGGTCAAGCTGGCGTACTGGACGGCCTACCGCGATGTGGCGGGCGGCCATCCGGAGTTCCTCAAGGAGTTCAGCCCGCAGAAGCCCAGCAAGGACCATTGGTCGACGCTTCGCCTGGGGGTCTCGGCATACCATCTCGCCCTGCTCATCGATACGCAAAGGGGCCGCACGGGCATCGAGCTGTACGTGGACGACGACAAGGAGATCGGGCACCGCGCCATCGCCAACAGCGGGGTCTTCGAGGAGCACCTCGGGCTGACGGCGGCACCCTTCGATGCGAAAAAGGCATCGGGGCTGCGCTTCTACAAGGCGGGCCACCCCATCAAGGGCCACCAGGACGCATGGCCGGGGTACATCGAGGAGCAGCTCGGATGGGCCCTCGAGATGAAAAAAATAATCGCGGAGATCGAGCTCTAAAAAACGCCCCGGCAGTTCAATTGCCGGGGCGTTTCTTATTGACGTGATTTAGCACTGGCCGTTTCGGTCCGAATGCGCCGCTCGGTTTCTTCGAGGTCCCTGACGATCCTCCCCAGCGCCATGCAGTAATGCGCGAAGACCGGGTCCTCCTTACCGAATCGGTCCTCGCAGCAGAAAAGCATCGACTCATGAAGGCAAGTGAGCTCGTAAATGATGTCTTCGAGTTCCATGCGACTCCTTTCAAAAAGTAAATAGGGCCTTAAATGGTATCGATGTTGGACGCGGGCTGCCGGCGTCCGCCGTGAATCGGCCACGGCTCCGCGGCCGGGTGGCACCTCCGCTACGCCGCGTCAAGGGGGCCCATGAGACCCCGCACAAACCTCCGCTCCGCTCCGGTTGGTGGAGGTCGTCATGGACCTCCCTTGACCCGTCTTCACTCCGGTGCGGCTTTGCAGGGAGCAAAGCCGACGACGACGCGCGGCGTCGCCATTCGGCTTTGCCCGCAGGGGCGAGATGTTGAGGGCCACGTGCCCGGAACGGAGGAAGACATGCAGCAGCTGATGACCGTGGAAATCGCCAAGACGGTGCCGGGGCTCTATGGGCAGGACGGGGCGGAGGACCCCACGGTCTACGCCCACTACTTCTCGTGCGTGAACGGATGGGACTGGTGGCTGCTCGAGTTCGACGGCACGGACGAGGCGTTCGGCCTCGTCGAGGGCTACGACGACGAGCTCGGCTACTTCAGCATCAAGGAGATGGCCGAGCTGAACCGCCAGATGGGGTTCGCTGCCGTCGAGCGCGACGAGCACTTCTCCCCGAAGCCGCTCAGCGCCGTCAGGAGGAGGTAGCCGCATGGTCACGGTCGAGTTCGACTCCATGGGCGAGGCGGTCCGCCTCGCCCTCGTGGCCGGGGAGTACGTGGGCGGCGGCCTGGCCGTCCTCCTCCTCGACGCCACGGACCCGCGTTCCGAGGGCTACATGGCCGGGTGGGGCGTGCTCACGGCGAACGTGCCGTCGGCGGCCGAGTGGTGCCGCGGGCACGGCAACATCGCCATCGACGCCGCGGTCCCCGCGGCGCTCATCGAGGCGCTCGAGGCCGCCGGCTTGCTTCGCATGGCCGTCCGCTCGGCGGCGTCCGGGATGGCCCGCTACCCGCTGGCCACGGTCGCCGGGCACGCCCTCGACGGCATGGGCGGCCTGAGCGAGACCCTCGAGGAGGCTCTCGGCTCGACGGTCGTCGTCGAGTACGAGTCGGGCGGCGACGGCGGCGCGTTCGAGGTGGGGACCGCACCGGCGGGTTCGGCCGCGCTCGAGCGCCTCATCGCCGCCGCGAGGTCCGAGGCCGACGCGTTGGCGGTCGCCGGCGGATGGGCTGCCGTCCGGGTCGGTTTCGGGGACGCCGAGACCATCGACTGCGAGACGGGCCGGACGGTTTACGTCGCGGGGTGAAATGGGAGGAGGGCGCGGGCGCGGTCCGGATGGGCCGCGCTTTTCCTTTCCCGGGGATGCGGAACTCCCACCGTCCAAGTGCCTTGGACGGTGGGAGCTGGATACGACGATATACTGCGCGTGCAACGGGGACACGCGCCTCCTTTTCGGTTGACTCCACCAGTTCGTACAGAGACTTTTCGATTTCCCGCTTTGATTTGGAGGTCTGTAATTCCATATTTCTGGAATACGGCACGAGGCTGAGCTTCGAAATCGCGTCTTGCGTCGGTAGATTGTTCCGCGTCCGCGACCAGTTTTTCAAGGGTGCTAAGCTGGGACTGTATTGAGAGTTCGTTTAGGTGGTTCACATTGTCCATAGCGGTGACCACCAATGTTGAATAGCTGTCTTGAAAGACTGTGTATTTATACTTGATTTAAGGCGGAGTGGAATGTGAGCGCGCAAGGAGATGCGGAATCGATGAGAGCCTCAAAAAAAATTACCGCAGTGTTATCATCCTTCATCCTCTCTATTCTTCCATTTCTGATTCTATGGGCGGCTTGGTCAGTCCTCCCTGATACAATTCCCGCTCATTGGAGTGGGGGTGTGGTTGATCGATGGGGTAATAAGCTTGAATTGCTGGTTGTTCCGCTGTTTTCTCTGATTGGTTCTATTGCAATTTCTGTGTACCTTATTGTTTCCACGCGGCGAAGAGAGTTCGCGGATTTCTCTGTTCGAATGCGACGGGACTTTGTTGCGTGCTATATTTCTAGCCTTCTTTTATCGACAACCTGCTCAGTGATAATTGTCGTTTGGGTTCAGTTGATTCTTGCGCAAAACACTGCGGTTGATGGGGGACTTGGACTATCGATCCTGTATTCCCTTCCCGGGCTATATGTGATCTTGTGCGCCTTGCCGCCTTTTTATGCGAGCGGCGAGAGCAAAAAGGCAGAGCGCCTGATAACAGTTCTTATTGGCGGCGCGGAGATTGTTCTTTGTGGAATAGTGCTTGAAGGTTCGGCTGCCTCTTATGCGATGATTGGACTGATGATTCTGTTCTGTGCGTTTGAGATTGTGTCACAGGTAAGGGATAGCCGGTCCTTATGAGCAGGATAAGGGCGCACTACGGGCGCCCGGGATTTTGCGGCGCAACTCGGCGTGCCGAGTTCGTTTCCGCTGGTAGCGTGGAAAGATAAACCGAAAGACCGCCACGGCCCGCCGTCATACGCGCCTCGCGCGCCGTATGACGGCGGGCCGTTTTCGCAGGCAGGGCCGTATGACGCATCAGAACCCGTCGGGCGCGGCGGATACCTTGCGCTTCCTGCCGCCGGACGGCGACCCCTTGGGCTTTTTCGGCTTCTCCGGGATGCGCCACACCGGTGCCGGGGAGGTGTTCCGGACCTCCCCCTCGAGCGCCCGCGCGAGCAGCGCGCCCTCGGCCTCCGGCGACGTCATGCCGAGCAGCGGTCCCAGGAACGTCTCGGTGATGTCGCGGCTGGCGAGTGCCATCGGGCCCTCCGCGTCGATCACGAGCGCGCCGTTCTCGCGCGCGCTCCAGGCCATGAGCTCTGACGGGGTGATCAGCGGCCGGCGCGCCACGGAGAACGACTTGCCGGACGAGGAGCTCTGCGTCCCCTTGGTGGAGCTCTGCCCGGTCGTCTTGACGCTGTAGTCGCCGAGACGCTTGCTGATCTCCTCCGCCTCGCCGACGGACTCCACCGAGAGGACGACCTGGGTGCCGAGCAGCGCCAGCAGCGCGTCCGACTCCGCCCTGGAGTAACCGCATCGCGCCTCGAGCAGATGGGTGTTCTGGAGCACGAAGACGACGTGCAGCCCGATGCTGCGGACCTCCGCGAGGTCGCCGAGGAGGCGGGGGATCTTGGGGATCCCGGACCCCTCGTCGATGGCGAGCAGGGTCTCCGCTGGCAGCCTGCCGCCGGACAGGCGCGCGATCTCGCGCAGTGCCGACAGCGCCTGGGAGAAGATGCACGAGACGAGCGCGCCGCGGTCGCCGCGGTCCGTCGCGCTGGCGATGTAGAGGATGGTGGGCTTGCGCCCGACCGATGCGAGGTCGACCTCGCCGTCCCAGAGCATGCGGCTGACGTCGTCGTCGCAGAAGGACATGAGGTAGTTGCGCGCGGTGGAGACGAGGGCCTCGCCCCCGCCGCCGTTCGACGAGGCGACGAGGAGGAACTGGCGCGCCGGGTTTCCCGCCGGCAGGTCCGCGGCGAGCTCCTCCAGCGACTTTACCGCGCTCTTCCCGTCGCGGGGCTCCAGGAGCGCGAGCACGGTCGATAGGTTCCGGGCGCTGTCAGGGATCCGCCCGTCCGTTATCGCGAGCAGGCAGAGGCCGGTTAGCAGGTTGCGGCTGGCGTCCGTGAAGAACCTCTGGCCGGAGGAGAAGGCGTCGGGCACGATGGCCGCCGACAGCTCGCGGAGCTCGGCCACAGCACCTGCGACGCCCTCGGTCCCGAGTGCCGCGATGGCGCGGTCGAGGGGGTTGAACCTCGCCGACTTGACGGGCTCGTCGAGCCGGATGGCGGCGACCTCCATCCCGGCCCTCCTGGCGAGCGGCTCGGTCCATGCGCGGATTTCGGACTTCGGGTCATGGACGATGACGGACGTTGGGATCCCGTGGGCGTTGCGGTCGATCGCCGCGACGATCGAGGGTGCCGTCGCGCGTCTGCTTTTGCCGGCGCCACTGCCCGCCCTTATGAGGCAGTGGACGGCGGGGACCATCGCGATCCCGCCGCCGATGCAGCCGGCCGCCACGAGCCCCTCCGCGGCGGCCTTCCCGTCCCAGGGAGGGCAGCGCCTCGCGACCCTGGAGGGCCTCGACTCGAGCCAAGCGTCCCCGTGCGTGCGCGTGGGCGCGCGGTCGCCGGCGAACGTCCCGTCGTGGAGCCTCGCCCATGAACGGCCCCAAGAAACTAATCCGAGCGCGAGGACGGAGGCCGCGACGAGGGCGAGCGCCGCGAGCAGCTCGCCCGCCTGGCCCGACGCCGCCGCATCGGCGGCCGCCTCGAGGGGGCCGCGGAAGACGTAGTCGGGCTCGGGCCCCGGGTCGGCCGTGGGCAGTCGCAGCAGGACGGAGAGGCCCGAGATGAGGGATAGAGTCCACCACCTGGCGTAGTCCCAGGCGCCGGCGGTCGCGGTGCAGGCGATGGTGGCGGCGACGCCGTGGGCCGCGAGCGTGCCGGCGAGTTCCTTTTTCATGTCGCGGTTGAAGGATTTTGGTTTCATCTCGTAATCGTCCTCTCTATCCTGTTTGTAATCTTCAGCGCGGTGACGTTCGTCGGCCCGGTGCCGCCGGAGACGAGGATCCTCAAGGTCGCGGCGATGAGCCGCAGCGCCCTCTCGCCGGCCTCGTCTCCCATGTCGCGTCCTCTGGCGTCCCGTGTGGCTTCCCTGGCGACCAGGGTCGCCATCGCGGCGGCGCGCCCTAGGGCGGTGCCTGCCGACGGGGCGCGCCTGAATACCCGGTCCGCCGTGGGACACCCCCTGAGGTTTGCCGGCTCGAGGGTCCGGCCGCGCGCGGCCTTTCGCGTGATCCTTTCGAGGCGCGTCTTCGGGATGCAGGCCCGGGCCTCGGTGACGAGTCCGGCTTCCCGCCGTCTCTCCGTCGCGGGGCCGGTTTGGGGCGCGGCGCGTCGTGTCGGCACCTCCTCGCGAGCCGGCGTTCTGTCTGGGACTATGACCCGAAGCGCCGCGTTCTCGCACAGGAGGCCGAGGTCGGCAGCTGCCTTGCGGACGTAGACATCCCGCGCCTCACCGGTCAGGCACTTGAGGTCGGCGCACCTCTCGACCGCCTTCCTGTGGCGCTCCAGTGCGCCGGCGAGTGCGGGGGAGTCGGACGCCGCCCGGCCGAGGGCCTCCCTCAACGCGGCGGAGGCCTCCGGGTGGAAACGCCTGAGGTGGGCGGCCTCGATCCTTCCGTCCGGCGGCAGCTCGATATCGAAACGGTTCCGGTCGATGCGGGCGACGGCGTCCAGCGCGGTCTCCCTCGCGAGGTCGCGCTCGATGTAGGCCTCCCGCAGCAGCGGCGCCATGGCCTTTGAGGAGATTTCGAGCCGCGCCGTCTCCATCTTCCCCCTGGGCAGCAGGGAGTCCCAGTCGCCCTCGCGGTCGACCGTGAGGATGTGGACGTGGTGGCTCGTGCCGTTGATGTGCATCGCCGCGTAGAACTCCACGCGGCTCTCGGGCACGCCGGTCATCTCGGAGAAGAGCCTCGGCCACTCGGAGCGCACCAGGGCCTGCCAGGCGTCCAGGCGGTCGAGGCCGGCTCCGGGGGCGATGTCGTTCGGGACCGTGACGACGGTGGTGAGCACCGCGCCGCCGTTTTGGGCGATGGCGCGCCTGGCCTTCGTCACGGGGACCGGGCCGTCCGCGCCCCAGAGGCCGCCGGTCGAGCCGGTCCTGTTCGCGGCGTAGGCGGCCAGGCCGTCCACGCCGAGCCTCCTGCCGTCCGCCTCGCTGACCTCGATGACGACGCCGCGGCGGGTGCCGGCGTATGCCGCCAGACCCGCGGCGGCCGCCCTTGCTGACGCCCCCGCGCGGACGACGGAGTGGTTGACGATGACGGGCGGGCTAGCCATCGGCGCGCTCGCGCGCGTGGAGCTTCACCTCGCCGATGCGGCCGAGGCCGGCACGGCTGAGCTCGCCGGCCTGCGCGAGGTAGTTCTTCCAGATGTCCGCGACGGGGACGTCGTCGAGCGAGGCGTAGGAGGCCTTGAGGACGTCGGCCGACATGAGGCCCGCCATGATGGCGGCGGTCATGGGGCGCGAGAGGACCGCGGCGATGCGGTCCTCGGTGGCGTCGAGCTTGCGCTCGATGTCGAGTGCGGCGACGTCCATCCGCGCGTCGACGACGCCGCGGATGAAGCTTGCGACCTCGTTGCCGTAGAGGTCGAGCTCCTCCGCGGCGAGTGCCGAGCGCAGGAGCGAGCGGATCTCGTCGCTGACGCTGGAGTTGTCGAGCTCCGCCCGCGTCTTGAGGGCGGTGTAGAGCTTGTGGTCGATTTTTACGCTGACATTTCTCGTTGTCATTTTTCCTTCTCCGTTAAAGAAAAGGCCGCCGCCTGTGTAGGCGGCGGCGCGTGGCGGATTAGTCGTCAATGTTTTCGATAGTCTGGTAGGTGAAGGTGTTGTTTGGGATAATTTTGAGGAAGCGGGCCGGGATTGCGGCGAAGATCCCGAGTTCCTGCCCCATGTCTTCAAGGCGACGCATATAACGATCGCAGAAGGTGTCATGCGCCTCACCGTAGCCGTCGACGATATAGGAACGTGCCGCGACCTTGATGAGTTCATCGTCGGGGATGCCGTAGAGCTCGTCAATGTCAGCGAGATACTCGATGGGGTCAAGCGGGCGTTCGGTCTGGCTAAAGACGATATAGGCCTGCGGAAGCCCATCGATTTTGTTCTTGAAGCGCAGAACCCAAGCGCTCTTTGCGGTCGCGATAGAGTCGAGGTTGAGGAAACGGGGGTCGTCGGCGGCACGGTAGGTGTAACGGCGGTTAGCGATATCGAAAACAAGAGGAAGGCCGTAGCCCTTCTGGACGATCTTGTTGCTGCTCTTGATGGTGCTCATGTGATACTCCTTGGGGTTGAGCGGGGCGCATTTGCGCCCCGCAGATTGCTATTCGGTGGCGGCGAAATGGTGGTACGCAGGCCAGTACGTCAGGTCGACGCGGCCGCCCGCGGCGCCGTTGCGGTTCTTTTTGATGTCGACATGGAGATCGCGGCTGCCGTTCTCGGCATCCTCGCGGTCGGTCATGATCGAGAGGATGATGTCCGCGTCGAACTCGAGCTTGGCGGTGCCACGGAAGCTGCCATCTTTGCCGGTGATGGCGACGGCGATGACGGGGGTGCGCTCGTGATGCGCCATCTGTGCGAGGCCGAAGGACACGCGGTCGAGGATATCCGTCGTCGAGAATGCCGGTGTGGACACGGTAACGAGCTGGGCGTAGTCGACAATCACCGCCGGCGGGATGCCATCGCGGATGGCGATGGCGTGCACTGCCTCGGTGAGGCACTCGATGCTGTGGCCGCGCACGTCGTCCATCGTGAGATCGTCAACGATGATGAGGTTGTCTGAGATGGCGCGGACGGCCGCGACAGTGTCATCGACGACCTCACGCTTGCTCTCGTCGGCGAAGTCGGCCTCGGTGAGCGGTGTGCCACCGGGGATGAGACATGACGCGGCAGGAAGGATGCGACGGACGCAGGCCGCGCGGGCGATCTCGTAGCTGGCGATCACCACGTGACGGTGACGCGCCATGGAGAGGCCCATGTTCAAGATCAGGTCCGTCTTGCCGCCGCCGGCGACGCCGGTGAGGAGCACGAGCTCCTCACCGAGTCCGTTGAGCTCGGCGCTGAGCGGAGCGGGCTCGAAGGTAACGCGGCCGTCGGTACCAATGAAGACGGCATCGAGGCAGTCGAGCAGGGGACGGATGCCGCCGCGGAAGGCCGGGGGCACGGCGGGGGGATGGTTGGGGCTAGGCATCGTGGCTCTCCTTGTCGTTAATCGAGTTGACGTAAGCGATGAAGCTGGGCGCGTACACGCGGATATGGCGCATGGCCTTGATGCACGCGCCGGAGGCGTGCATCAACTTGTAAGCCGTAGGGCGGCTGACGCCCAGCTCCGCCATGACGCGATCGGTCGACCAATAAAGCGGGCCGTCACGATGGGCGACTTGATTGACCATGGCAGCTCCCTTCTATTCGTGGGTATAAGTGCTGTGCTCGAGCTGACTGTAGTTTCCCGTGATTGCTTCAGCGAAAAGAGGGGGTAACTCCGCGGACAACGTGATTGGATTATCTTTATGCAGCTAGATGGGACGACTGGACAATTTAAGGGTGACTTTGATGTCCGCGTCGAAGGCAGTCTTGCTGACGGATGCCTTGTGTTCGGCTTCCGTTCGACCGATTTGGATGCGCCGATATGGGCGAAGGGGGCGAGGCCGCTTAAAGATGCGGACGATTGGGATAAGTCGACAGGGATGTCTCAGCATAAGATTGCCGAAAGGGGAAGGCTTACTGTCGACGATGCGGATTGTTTCGTCGCCCTCGCGGACCTAGTCGACAACAAGCATAAAGAGAGGTATCCCGAGAGTGCCGATTGGCCGCCATATCTCTTGGCGGGGCCCGACGACGGCATGCGGATGATTCGCCATAAAGACGGGCAGTACTGTTTGCGCGACGACGGAAGCCTGCTACGGCTCGCGAAGCGCGTGGGGCCGCTCTTTGGGCTATATGGCGATCAAGTCGGTTATGTCGATGGAGATGTGGTCAGGGAGCCCATCGCGGAATGGGTTGCCGCTGCCGGCTTTGCTCTGTTCGCGAGCAGGCTTGTCGCGTTCCTCAAGGATGGGCGCGATGCGGTTCCTCTTCTTGACGATCTTCATTTCTCCGAAGCGATTGCATCCAAAGCCGACGGAAGCCAGTTTTCGATGTGGACGTGTTCTCATTTAATCGATGACGGGCTCACCCCTGCATATGCTGAACTCCTGGAACGCGCCTCGCAGGAATCCTTCTGGCTCGAGTCTGGCCATATCGCTACCACAGACATGGGGGCGCAAGTTGCCGTTCACGGGAGTGCCGTCATCGACCAAACCGATGGCGTTTCGCGTCTGATCGGGCTTAATGGGGCGGGCTCGTATATTACCTGCGAGTTGAAAACAGGGGACGGCATCACCAGGCTTAAAACCCAGATGGCAGCTGACTTTATTGACCCGAGGTTCGAAGCTGCGCCGTTCACGGATATCACGCCGCGTTTCATGATGGAAGACGAAAGGCTGGCCGAGATCGCAACGGCGCTGCTTCGCGGGATTCTCGATAGCACTATCGGCTGTCATGGCACTCATGCCGTGATGACGAGGTTGGTCGACAAGTGTGCTGCCGTGACCTATAACTCTACTCTGGAAAGGTTGTGGGCGGGGTTTGCCTCCCACCTTTCCCATGGAACAATCCGCATCTGTCCTTATTGCGGGCGTGCCTTCATTCCGGAGCCTAGCAATATGAAGTACTGCAAGCTCGATCCCGTGAAGGAGTGCAAGGTACGCAAAGACGAGGACGACAAGAACAGGAAGCGGAAGGCTCGCTCTCTGGTGGCTGAGGCGGTTAAGACCAACTGCAACGTTGGCGATATCGTTCGGGCGCGCGATTTAATTTACAAACAGCCCCTCGAGGGCATGTTTGAAATATCGGAGATCGATCGTGCGCTTGCATATCTCGCAGAAAGCAAGCGGAGTAATAACCTAAAAGCGATCAAGGGCGACGGATATCTCGTATGCTAATGCATGCTTACCCGTTCAGCAGGCGGCCGATGGTGTTACCGGCCTCGCGGGAACGCTCCTCGAAGGCATGGGCGTAGATGTTGAGCGTGGTCGAGGCAGACTTGTGGCCAAGCTGGGTCTGAACGGTCTTGACGTCCAGGCCCTCGGCAACGAGAAGGCTAGCGACGGTGTGCCGAAGCTCATGGACCGTTAGGCCCTGATAACCCTTTCCCCGCGTGAAGGTTCTCCCACCATAGGTTTTGGTGACGACGTCCTTCGTATATTCGCCCCATCCGTTGTCGACGCAGAAGTTGCGGAAGAACTTGTCAAAACCGTCGGGGTCAATCCTCTGCCCGTATTTTCCGTTAACGACCGGCATGAGGCTGTCCAGAGCCAAAGGCTCCATGGAATGCTTCAGGCGAAGGCCGTTGATATGCTCCAGGTTGAGGCGTTGGCTGTTTTTCCAGACAGCAAGAATTCGTGCCAGGGTATCGTCCATGCAGACGCGTCGGCCCGCTGAGCTCATTTTGGGATTACGAAGGACTTTGTCCTTTGCGTACTGGTTATAAAACGTAATGGTATTGCTGGCGAAATCAATATCACCCCAGCTTAGCCCCAGCATCTCTCCGCGACGGCAGCCCGTTCCGAGGATGATGAGGATCCCGACGTATTTTGCGTCCCCCTCTGTCTCAATTTTGCGTAGGATGGCCTTTCTGAACCGTCGGGCCTCAGAGAGGGTGAGGCTATTTCTTTTGTTCTCCTGAGGCGGTTTTGGAAAATCGACCATATCGGCGGGATTGCTGGGGATTTCCCCATCTCGGTATGCCTGTTTAAGCACCTGTCTTAGTTTGACATGGACCTTGTAGAGGCCGTTTTCTGAAAGGGGCCTTTCGTCTCCGCACCCTTCCGTCCATACTGCACGCCTTGCACGTTCTGCCGAATATGCATTGCGGATCCTCGAAGGAGTTAGGGATGTGAGTGCTACGCCACGGAATAGCCTTTCGATCTTTTTGATTTCCAAGGCCTCCCGGTCGTAGGCGAGGGGTGAGTTCAACTTATGTTGGGCGTGGAACTTGCTCGAATAGCTTGCGACTGTATTTTTCGACCCAGCTGCCTGCCCGCTTTCGTATTCGACCCGGTAACGGGCAAGTTCCTTTTTGGCATCCGATTTAAGCCCGTGTATGGTTCGCTTGGGTGCACGCTTATATTTTCCACTGGCATCCTTTTCCGGAAGGTTAAAGGTGATGAGCCAGGTGTTGGGTTTGCGACCCTTTTCGATGGCCATAGGGCGTCTCCTGCTGACGGGGTTGATACGATACTCCCTGCCCGTGCCTTTAAAGGCACGGGCAGGGAGTATCGTATCCCGAATTGTGAAAGAAATTCACCCACAAGTGAAATTCTGCGGGTGAATTGCGGGTGAAACTTTTTGTAAATCAAAATAAAGCACAAGCAAAAATAACTAGCTACCTGCTATTTTCTTTTCTATAATTAGAATTCATTTACTATGATTAACAATAATTACTCCGGGCTCATAACCCGGAGGTCGTAGGTTCAAATCCTGCCCCCGCGACCAAGAACTTGCAGCTCGTCGGCCTAGCCGGCGAGCTTTTTTGTTATCTGAGGACCGTGTTTTCGGTCCAATTCTCGGCCTCTCAAACAAAATCTCGATCTGTAACAGCTAGACCCGATTTGGGCGGCTAGGTGTTACAGATTGAGATGTTGAGTCCCCGCCTGGACGGTTTGTCTAAATCTGTAACACGAGGGGCGGTTTTTGCCGAGTTGTTGTTATAGATTGAGATTTTCTGGCAGGCGGGTTTGGTTTGTCTCGATCTGTAACAGTTAGGGCTGATTTTGGTCTGCAAATGTTGCAGATCGAGACATTTCGCCGGGACGCCTCCCGTTATACCGAGGGAGTGGACCGCGTATCCAATCTGACGCACACCAGCAAGGTGTGAACCGGGGAACTTGTACTAGGGAACCAGGGGCTACTGCTGACCGAGTTTCATTCCGGAAACGGGTCAAAAATGTCCGGAAAGAGGCTGGAATGTCCGGAATTGAGGGGTTGCCCCTGCACTCGAGATGACGTGGCGCAGCTGTCGGTGCGGGATCGGGGCGAGGCCGCCGCTTCGTCCGCGGCTCCCCTTCCGGTACCCCTCGGCCCAGTCCTCAGCGCCAATCAAAATCTCAATCTGCAGCACCTGGGCCCGATTTGGGTGGCTAACTGTTACAGATTAAGGCACGCCGACGGGCATGGCTTCATGTTCGGCTTGGATTTGCCGCGGCAGGGGCGAAATCCGACGCGACAGCAAGCGGCGCGAGACCCAGTGATGGCGGTTTTGGTAAAGCGGGGACAGCAAGGTTGATCGGCGCTGATGTCCATTGCGTGCGCTAATAGGGGGGGCTAATAAATCAACTGAATCTCCCGTTCAACTTCATTGAATTGTAGAAAACTAAAAAGTGGCTAGTGGTATTAAATAGCGATTACCAGTGGTTTTGATAATTAATACCAATTGGTATGTAAAAAAAGATGAGACGAATAACGAATGCCATTGGGGGGGGGGAATCTACCATTCGCCGATTTAGCTGGCCCGCTACAAACCGTGTTAAACAGCTTCTTTATCATGAATGAGATTAATCATACTGCGTCGGTAGGTTGCGCCCGAGAACTATGGGGCGTCGCACGGATAAAATGAAAGGGAAGCACATGCTCAAAAAACGCTATCTTGTGGCTGCCGTGTTTGCAGTGGCGGGCTTTCTGGGGTTGTCGGCCCCGCCCGCCGCTCTTGCGGCCGGCTATGGCAACGTGGTGGTGAATGAATCGAACGGCAACGTGACCATTGGCAACAATGCGATTTCGAGAACGTTCAGCACCGCTGCCGGTAAGCTCAAGACTGTCGAAATCAACAACAAGCTCGCCTCTACCACTCTCGTTCCCGGGTCGGGGTCCGAGGAATTTGTTATTCAATCGCTTGCCGAGGCCACGCGACTTGAGCCGGCCGGTGCTCTCACGAGCGTCAGGCCCACGGCCGTGACAGTTACGGGCTCCTCCGTTGACACGAGCGAGGCCGCTTTGGCGTCGAAGGCCATCGATGAGGAT
The DNA here is from genome assembly GCF_003436735.1 of Collinsella sp. TF12-2AT. NCBI lineage: Bacteria > Bacillati > Actinomycetota > Coriobacteriia > Coriobacteriales > Coriobacteriaceae > Collinsella > Collinsella sp. TF12-2AT. The sequence goes on from NZ_QSQK01000003.1 coordinate 125,742, forward strand.
GCTGGCACTTATTGGGCGTCTTCTGCGGAGGCCGCAGGAACAGCAAACCTCATTGTGGATTTTGGCGGTACTAAGACCATTGCAAGCGTTAGCTATACGCCGCGCCATCATGAATCGGTGGGCTATAACTGCACGGGTCGCGTTAAGACTTACAAGCTCGAGTACCAGATGGCCGATGGCACATGGGCGACGCTCGTAGAGAACGGCACCATGAACGACACGGGCACCACGGTCATTAAGTTCGCTGCCGTGCAGGGTAAGGCGGTCCGCCTGACCGGTCTCACGACCTATCATTGGCAGCCCTCCAACGAGAACAAGTACATGAACGTGGCGGAGCTCGATGTGCTTGACGCCTCGGACAACTCCGTCGTGCACGGATCTAAGGGCTGGACCGTGACGGGCACGTCCGTTGCCACCAACGAGGGCGGCGGTTACGAAGCGCTGGTCGATGGCGACTTCACCACCTACTATCACTCTCGCTACGGCGCGGGTGAGGGCGATACGAAGAAGCTGCCTGTCGATTTGACGATTGACCGCGGTGAGGGAGCGAAGAGTTCCTTCCAGACGGTTGGCTACGCGGGCCGCAATGTCAAGGGTGCCAACGGCACCTTTAAGAAGTTCGCGGTGTATGTCTCGGATAGCAAGGACGGCTTGTTCGATGATTCGAACAAGAAAGGGACGTTCTCGGTCGACTTGAGCTCTTCCTATAACGACGACGGAACCTGCAAGATGACCTACTTTGGGCTCGATAAGGTTCAGACCGGCCGTTATGTAGGCATCCGGGTGCTCGAGGCTTGGGGAGGCAGTTTTGCTTCTGGTGCCGAGCTCGATTTGTATCAAGAGAAGTTCGACACGTTCGAGAACGCTTCGGGCAAACCGCAACTCAAGACGAGCAATCTTGAGTTGGACGGACCGGTGCAGGTTAGCGATACCACCGCGACGATTAACGACGTCGAGAAATCTGGCAAGATGTTGACGTTCACCTTCAAGCCGGTGCAGTTTGGTAACGGTCTTGCGACGGTGACTGAGAAGGTCGTCATGTACGATGACGATCACTTTATGCGTAAGTTCCTTGAGGTCAATTCCGGGGATAAGGACATCCGTTTCAACTACATCGATGGCGAACACCTCAACGTCAAGGATGCGAGCTACACCTGGACTATCCCCACGGGTAAAGGTGGGGTTGTCGAGATGACCGAGGCGCGCGCCAACCTGGGCCAGCCCATTTATGTCAACGGCTTATTCTTGGGTTCGGAGTTCCCTGAAACCGACACTCAGATTGTCGATGACTTGGGCCGTATGCGCTATTGGACTGGCAAGAATTTCACCGATTTTGAGCGCGATGGGCAGCTCACCTCGGACGGCAAGTACGTTTCGTGGCAGACTGTTGTGGGTGCCACCCACTCCGACGGCTCGAACAACGACGTGGTTCGTACCGACTTCTACAGCTATATCAAGGGCATCTCAAAGCCGAGCGAGTTCCGCATTCAGTACAACTCTTGGTTCGACAATATGATGCTCATCGACGAGAATAACATTCTCGATTCGTTCAAGGCGGTGGACAAGAACCTTTCCTCCACGGGCGTTCGTCCGCTCGACTCCTATGTCGTTGACGACGGCTGGAACAACTACAACAACACCGAGGCGTCGGTTGACCCGGGCCGTTCTGGCACGGGTAAAAACACCGACGGGTTTTGGACGTTTAACTCTAAGTTCCCCAATAAGCTCACGACGTCTTCATCGCTTGTGGAGAAACTCGGATCGAACTTCGGCGTCTGGGTTGGCCCGCGCGGCGGTTACAACTTCTACGGTCAACTTGCAGATATTATTTCCAAGGCGGGTAACGGTTCGGCCGCTGGTGGCTCGATTGATGTTGCTGACCAGCGCTACGTTGACAATTTCCAGAATCTTGCCTTGCAGTGGATGGCTGATTACGGCGTCAACTACTGGAAATGGGATGGCTATGCTGACAACGCGCAGTACAACGCATTCTCTCAGGGCGAGGGCGTTGTAGGCTACGACGAGAATCACCATCACATGTACGGTGGGCCGAACGGTTTCTATCACGCTACCGACTTGTGGGAAAAGTGGATTGTCCTGTTTGAGAACGTGTGGGACAAGGCAGACGATCTTGGTATTGATAACCTGTGGGTCTCTCTTACCTGCTATGTGAACCCGAGTCCTTGGTTCTTGCAATGGTCCAACTCGGTGTGGATCCAGTGCACGCATGACCGCGGCGAGGTTTCCAACTCCACGCTTAACAACAAGATGGACAACATGCTGAGCTATCGAGACGGAGCCTACTATGACTTCGTCAAGAACCACGATTTCCAGTTCCCGCTGTCCAACCTCTACAACCACGACCCGATTTACGGCAAAGAGGGTACGGGCATCAGTGCCAACTCCATGAACGGCGCCCAGTTCCGCAACTATCTGTACATGATGGCAACGCGCGGTACGTCGTTCTGGGAGCTCTATTACTCCGACAGCCTGTTAGATGACGAGAAATATCTGGTGAACGCCGACTTCCTCGAGTGGGCCGAAACGAACTTCGACAAGCTTCAGAACGCTAAGATGATTGGCGGCGTCCCTGCTTCGGGCGTTAAGCTCGGCGGTATCAGCGGCGCGGGAACGCAGGATGCCTACGGTTTTGCCTGCTTCAACAGCAAGGGCGACGAGGGCATCATTTCGATGCGCAACCCATCGGCTAGCGAGAAGACCATTACCTTCAAGCTCGATGCCGGTGTGGGTGCCTCGCATGCTGGCACCTTTAAGCGCTCGATCGTTGAATCCTACACCTCGGACGGAAGCGCGCTCGGTGCTTCGAAGGACAGCTATGCTCAGGGTGATACGGTTGCCGTGGCGCTTAAGCCCGGCGAGACCCAGATTTGGAATCTGAGCCAGAAGGGCGATACCGAGGCTCCAAAGCTTGACACCATGTATGTTAAGGGCGTAAAGAGCCTTCGCGTTCAGGCAAGCAAGCACGTGACCAATGCACAGTTCACCGTAACGGTCGACGGCAAACAGGTTGAGTGCGAGAACGTCGAGGCATCCGCCGACATGCGCACGTTCGACATCAAGCTGAAAAACGGTGTGAAGAACGGCAGCAAGATCGAGGTCGCGGCTGCTCAGGGCCAGGATGCTTGTGGCAACAGCCTTGAGGGAAGTGTCTCGGGTATTTATCACAAGGATGGGGTCATTGCCTCTGCTGCCACCTCAGCTGGTGGCGAGCTCTCGGATGCCGAGAATAGCGTTGAAGGCAAGAACGGTTTCACCGTTGCCACAAACGTTTCTGATGCTGCAGCTTCGACGGCGCTCCTTTCTCAGGGCGATGAATGGAAGCTCGGTATCGACAACGACGGCAAGGCATACTTTACCGTTAACGGTACGACCGCTACCTCCGATGTGACGGTCGCGGGCGGTAGTGTTACAGTCGCGGGCGTCCGTGAGAATAACGGCATGCTTAAGATCTACGTTGATGGTGAGCTTGCCGGCAGCGCCTACCTGGGTGAAAATAACGCCGACCACGCTGTGAGCACTGGTGCGATCACGGCAGGCGGCGGCGCGAAGCAGTCTTCGCTTGCCGTCTATGATCATGCTCTTGGTTACGACGAGGTTCCCACTTCTGCACTGGCGGAGTTGATCGAGACCGTTGAGGCGAAGAAGGACCAGGTAAGCGATGCGTCCTGGGCAAACGCCGATATGGATAACCTGATCGATCAGGCGAAGGCGGCGCTGAAGGGTGACGCTGCTGCCAAAAAGACCGCATACGACAACCTTTACGCGGGTTACCTCAAGCTTGTTCCTGCAAACAAAACCGTGAACCTTGCCCTGGGCAAGGTGCCGACGGCTGCTTGGGTCGACGGTGACACCACGACTCCGGTGACGAATTCCGACGCTTCTCGTGCCCTGACCGTTGCGACTGATGGCAACAATGCGGACACTAACGGCTATTGTATCTTTGGCAACGATGGTAAGGAAGCGGGCTCGTACATGCAGGTCGACCTCGGCTCCGATTACGAGATTACCGGCGTGAACCTGTGGCGCTATTGGGCGGACTCGCGCACCTATAAGGCGACTGCGCTCGTGGTTGCAAGCAAGTCTGATTTCTCGGACGCTCAGGTGCTCTACTATTCGGGCGATAGCGATGTGTTTGGCCTGGGCGAGGATCCGAAGGACAGCCTGTATGCCGAGACAGCTGAGGGCAAGCAGCTCTTCGACGCCTCCGGTTCTACGGCAGCGACGACAGCACGCTATGTGCGTCTGTATGCCTCCGGTGTCAAGGGCACGGGCGTCTCGAAGGAAAACCATGTGGTCGAGCTTCAGGTTTTCGGAGTCACCAAGCAAAACGATCCGTATGGCCTGAACGGTGAGAACGGACTGCTCTCTCTGATCGCTCGCGCAGAGACCGCTCAGAAGAATGCCGATTCGTATGAGTCGGTGGAGGGTCTTACCGATCCCTTGAAGCGCGCACATGACGTCATCGACCGTATCAATGCCGGGCAGGATGTGACGTACGGCGAGGTCAAGGATGCCGCCGAGGCTCTCAAGGCAGCGCTTGACGCTCTGGTTGTCAAGGCCCCTGCAAAGAAGGTTACCGTGACGTTTGATGACGGCTGCGGGAACAAGTCTACGGTCGAGCTTAACGAGGGCGGCAAGTTGGCCAAGCCTGCTGACCCCACGCGAGAAGGTTATGACTTCGCTGGGTGGTGCACTGACAAGGACGGCGAGCATACGTTTGACTTCGACTCTGCAGTGAATGCCGACATTACGCTCTACGCCAAGTGGAATAAGCAGCAGTCCGGCGGCTCCGGCTCCGGTAGCGAGGGCGGCTCCGGCTCCGGTGGCGCTTCTACAGACAAGGACAGCACGGGTTCCCAGAACAAGGGTGACAAGAAGGGCACCAAGGCCGATCTTCCCGGTACGGGTGACAGCTCCATGTTCTTCGCGGGTCTTGCCTTTTGCCTTGGTGCGGCGGTCATCGCGGCTTCTCGTCTGCTTAAGCGCAGAAGCGAGCGTTAAGCGTCAACAATAAGCTCTGGAAGGGACTTGTGCTAGCGAACGGGCGCGGTACGTGGGTACCGTGCCCGTTTTTGGCACGTTTTGGGCGCTAACTGTTACAGATTTAGATCTTTCGGCAGGCTAGATTGGTTTGTCTCGATCTGTAACAGTAAAGGGGCAAAAGTCGGTCTAGATGTTACAGATCTAGATTGTTAGGGATGGGTTGAGAGAAATGTCTCAATCTGTAACATCTAGGGTCGTTTTTGGTCTGTAGTTGTTACAGATCGAGATTTTCCGACGGAACGCTTCCGTTTGTCTTGATCTGTAACAGGTAGACCCCGGTTTTGCTGAGTAACTGTTACAGATTGAGACAAACCGACGGGCCACCCCACCCCATCCACCTGCCGCCACCTGATATTCGCCGATTTCCGTCGTGCCGCTGTGCCCCCATGCCATATCCTCTAGACAACTACGCGACATCATCGCCGCCGCGTCTACAAGAGAGGAATATCCATGACCGCACCTGCATCCAAGCTGCTCCAGCCCATTACGGTTGGCCCCCTTGAGCTCAAAAACCGCATTATGTTCCCGCCGCTGACCACCGGCTACGAGGAGCGCGACGGTTCCATCGGCGAACGCAGCCTGGCTTTTTACGAGCGCCTGGCCCGTGGCGGTGTGAGCTACATCGTCATCGGCGACGTCGCTCCCGTCATGACCGCGAGCCCCACGCCCAAGCTGGCAGCCGACGCCCAGATCCCCACGTTTAAGGCGCTGGCCGACGCCGTCCACAAGCACGGTGCCAAGGTTGCGCTGCAGCTGTTCCACCCCGAGTACGACGTGCCCGGGGTCGGCCGCATGGTCATGGGTTCCATGGCTGCCGCTAAGGCCGCGCAGGAGGCCAAGGCCGCCGGCGACGAGGGGACCTTTGCCGCCAAGATGGCCGAGTCCAACGAGATTCGCAAGCAGGCATACGCCAAGCTGCACCACGACATGCAGCACTTTGTGAACGAGGCGAGCGTAGAGCAGCTCACCCAGATCAAGGAGGCTATCGCCGCCTCGGCCGCCCGCGCACAGCAGGCTGGCATCGACGCCATCGAGGTCCACGGCGACCGTCTGGTGGGTTCGCTGTGCTCCGCGATCCTCAACAAGCGCACGGACGAGTACGGTGGTTCGTTCGAGAACCGCGTCCGTTATGCGCTGGAGGTCGTCGCCGCCATTAAGAAAGCCGCACCGCAGTTGATGGTGGAGTACAAGCTCCCCGTGATCATGGAGAACCCCGACGGCACGCCGCGCGGCAAGGGCGGCCTGCAGCCCGATGAGGCCTGCGAGTTCGCCAAGCTGCTCGAGGGCGCGGGCATCGATATGATCCAGGTTGCACAGGCCAACCACACCGGCAACATGGGCGACACCATTCCGCCCATGGGCGCCATGCCCTACAACTGGACGCTGCCCGTGGCCGAGCGCGTCAAGGCCCTGGTCTCCGTGCCGGTGGCAACCGTCGGCCGCGTGGTTTCGGTCGAGGCCGGCGAGAAGATTCTGGAAGACGGCGCGGCCGACATCATCGCCTATGGCCGCTCGCTCATGTGCGACCCCGACATTGCGCTGAAGGCTGCCACGGGTGAGCCCATCCGCGAGTGCCTCAACTGCAACAAGGGTTGCGTCGATGCGATTCAAAACCGCAAGTACATTTCGTGCGTGCTGAATGCCGAGAACGGTGACGAGGCTACCATCGCCATTAAGTCGGGCGAGGGCGACAAGAAGATCGCCGTGGTGGGCGGCGGTATTGCCGGCCTGGAGGCCGCGCGCGTGGCGGCCAAGCGCGGCTACGATGTGACCGTCTACGAGGCGAGCGATCATCTGGGCGGCCAGATTGTGCTGGCGGCTGCGCCTCCGCGCAAGGACGAGATCATGCGCTCGGTCGAGTACTACGAGAAGATTCTGCCTGGCCTGGGCGTGAAGGTTGAGCTCAACCATGCCGCTACCGCTGAGGACCTCAATGCCGCTGACGCTGCGATTGTGGCCGTGGGCGCGCACGACGTGGTCATCCCCGTTCCGGGCGCCGATTCGGACAAGGTCGTCTCGAGCTGGGACGTGCTGGCCGGCAAGGTGGAGCTCAGCGGGCGCGTCGCTGTCATTGGCGGTGGCCTGGTGGGCACCGAGACTGCCGAGTACCTGCTGCAGCACGGCTGCGAGGTGGCGATTGTCGAGATGCTCGACAAGATTGCCGCGGGCGAGTCCGAGACCATTCTGCCGCTGATCATGAGCGACTTTGCCGCCCACAACGTGGAGCAGCATGTTAAGACCCGCCTGACCGCCATTACCGACGAGGGCGTGGAGGCCGTTCACACCACCGAGGACGGCGCCGAGGAGCCGGTGAAGATCGCCTGCGATTACGTGGTGATGGCCGTGGGCTCCAAGGCCAACGCATTTGACTTGGAGGGCGTGACGGTGCCCGTGACCTGCGTGGGCGACTGCTCGGGCGAGCGCACCGCCGACATTGCGAGTGCCATTCGCACGGCGTATCACGCGGCCAACGAGCTGTAGTTGAACATCGCGGCCAGGCGGGGCGGTAGCACGGATCCGCCTCGCCCGGCTGTGTCCCGTCGGGTGTCAACCGGTGCGGGGCCTGCAAGCGCAGCAGGCCCCGCCCTTTTTGTTTTGCTCCGGTGGATGGTAATGCGCGGTAATCATGAGGAGTAAGGACGTCTACTGCCTTGCCGATTCTCAAAATTATTGGGGGAGGTGTTAATAATCATATCCGCTATAGCAAAGGACATAAAGAGGTGTCAATTTTGTTGACAGGCGAATGACGATTGGCTGCGAGTCAGCTACCAGCGTAAATAATCGATAAAGAAATGTCGTAAATTGGTGCCAAATGCCCAGATAACGCCGCGTCTATTTTAATTAACTGCTTTGAGCAAACAGTAAAAAGCTACTATCTAACTTGTACGTAAGAAAGCAGATTAACGGTTAAGGCTAAGAAGTGGCAGGTATGTCGGAAGCAACTAGGACTCGCACGCATGCGCCCGAGGTTAGGCAGCGCGCCGTCGAGATCCTCCAAGAGGGGGTCGGTCACCGCGCCCTCGCCGCAAAGCTTGGCATTCCCCAGGCCACGGCTCGTCAGTGGGCCCGTGCATATGCCGTGGGTGGTGCCGACGCCGTGCTCAACGCGGGCACTCACCATCACACGTATTCGTACGAGGTTAAGCTCGCCGTGGTTAAGGACCGTCTGGAAAACGGTCTGACGGTTCGCGAGGCCATGATCAAGTACAAGATTCCCAGCGAGTCTTCGGTTAAGGCCTGGTGCCGCCAGTATCGCGAGAGCGGTGAATCTGCGCTGGTCGATAAGCCGCGCGGTCGCAAGCCGCGCGCTAAAAAGGCGGAATAGCGAACGGGATGGTGCGCCCACAGGGGCGCATTTTTCTTGCCGCCCCTCTACTCCAATGCGGACAGACTCCTTGCCCCGTGCGCCTAAAACTCCCCAGTTGACCGAAAACCTGCCGCCGCTACTCCTCAATTGAGCTATAACGTTAAACAATTGCAGCGTTTTGCATGGGGGAGTGATGGTATGACGCTACTGTATTTCCTTACCCTGTTTCCGCTGGTACCGGCGCTGGGCATGCTGCTCGTGCGCGGTAACCGCGCCCGCGATGCGGTGGGGCTCATAGGCTCCGGCATTATTATGGCGGTGACAGTTGTAGTCGCCGTCATGTTTTTTGGCACGGGTCCGCAGGGCTTTGAGGTTGCCCCCGGCACCTCGCATGTGCTCTCGATCATCAGCTCCGCCATCGATGTCATCCTGTGCGTCGTCATCCTGTACAACGCGTTCAAATATAGGAACGCGCTCACCACGGTGCTCGGCATAGTCCAGCTGGTGGGCTCGCTCGCCTTTGCAGCCATGACGCTGCCCGCGGCCGAAGCCGTCACGGCGACGCCGCTCTACCTGGACTACATGAGTGTGATCATGGTCCTCGCCGTCGGCATTGTCGGCAGCCTTGTCTGCGTGTATGCCTTGGGTTATATGAAGGACTTCCAGGCCCACGACGAGCACGAGGCCGCGCTGCGTGGGCAAACCGCGCCTGACCGTCGCCCGCAGTTCCTGGCGCTTATGTTCCTGTTCCTCTCGGCCATGTTCGTCATCGTGACGAGCGACAACCTTGAGTGGCTGTTCTGCGGCTGGGAAATCACCACCGTGTGTTCGTTCCTTATGATTGGCTACACGCGTACGCCCGAGGCCATCAAGAACGCCTTTACCCAAATCATCCTCAACATGCTGGGCGGCATCGCGTTTTTGGCCGGACTCATGTACCTGCACGTTAACGGCATGCCGCTGATCATCTCGGGCATGATCGAGCTTTCCGGCACCGGAACCGCGCAGTCCGCGCTGCTGGTGATGCCGGTCATCCTGCTGTCGCTCGCCGCACTCACCAAGGCCGCACAGATGCCGTTCCACACTTGGCTGTTGGGCGCCATGGTTGCACCCACTCCCACGAGCGCCCTGCTGCACTCGTCAACCATGGTCAAAGCCGGCGTGTTTCTGATGGTCAAGCTCAGCCCGCTCTATGCCATCTATCCCGTGACCGGCTTTATGGTCACGAGTGTGGGTGCCATCACGTTTTTGCTCGCTGCCCTCATGGCCATCTCGCAGAGCAACGCCAAACGCGTGCTCGCGTACTCCACCATCTCCAACTTGGGCCTTATCAGCGCCTGCCTGGGCGTCGGCGCGCCCGAGGCCGTGTGGGCCGCGATCTTCCTGATCCTGTTCCACACGGTGGCCAAGTCGCTGCTGTTCCTGTGCGTAGGCACGGCCGAGCATCATATCGGCAGCCGCAATATCGAGGACATGGACGGCATGTTCAGCCGCATGCCGCACCTGACGCGCCTGATGATGCTGGGCATTATGGGCATGTTCGTGGCCCCGTTTGGCATGCTCGTGTCCAAGTGGGGCGCCCTGGTGGCGTTTGCGCAGACCGGCAACGTGCTCATGATCATGGTGCTTGCCTTTGGCTCGGCCGCGACGTTCTTCTTCTGGGGCAAGTGGCTTGCCAAGCTTTCGGGCGTCGACCCCACGGCTCAAAACGTTGAGGTCAATGTCCATAAGACCGAATGGGTGGCCCTCAACACCATCGCCGCGCTGCTGATTCTGTGCTGCGTGGCGTTCCCGGTTATCTCGAGCGGTCTGGTGTCGCCTTACTTGGCCATGGTGTTTGGCCGCGTGCCGTACGTTATTGGCAAGGATGCCATGTATCTGATGGTGGTTATCGTGGCTTTTATCGCCGTGGTGCTGCTGACTTCATTCCGCGTGAGCAACAAACCGCACGTAAACGTATATCTTTCGGGCGTGGGAACCGACAATTACCGCCATTTCCGCGGCTCGATGGGACACGAGGTGAAGGCCGAAAAGCGCAATTGGTACTCGGAGGACGCCCTTGGCGAGAAGCGTATTGGCCCCGCGGGTAGCGTCGTGTGCTGCAGCATTATCTTGTTTGCGCTGCTGTGTTGCGCGTGGATTGGGCCCGAGAGACTTGCCATGAGTGCGCCCTCGGTGCTGCGCGGTAAGTATTTTGAAGGTTCGGGTGTCGTGGGCATATTTATTGGTACCGTGGCGTTTGCCTTGATTGCGCCGCTTGTGGGTGGCCTGATCGACGGCCTTGACCGCAAGCTTTCGGCCCGCATGCAGGGCCGTGTGGGCCCGCGCCTGCTGCAACCGTTCTACGACGTTGCCAAGCTGCTGCGCAAGGCTCCTGCCAGCGTAAACACCATGGACGATACCTATATGGCATGTGCGCTCATCTTTACCGTGGTAGGCGGCGGCATCTTTGTGTCGGGTTCCAACACGCTGCTGTGTGCTTTTATGGTGACGCTCGCCGCGATCTTTGTGGTGCTGGCGTCCGCCTCGACGCAAAGCCCGTTTGCGCAGGTCGGCGCCGATCGCGAGTTGCTGCAGGTTATGAGCTACGAGCCCGCCGTTCTGCTGATGAGCGCGGGCCTGTATCTCGCCACCGATAGCTTTGATTCCATCGCCGTGACCGGGCAGTCGGCGCCCATCATCGTGTACAGTGCGCCCATTTTCCTTGCGCTGCTCGCGGTGCTCACCATCAAGCTGCGTAAGTCGCCGTTTGACCTTTCGTACTCGCATCACGCGCATCAGGAGATTGTCCAGGGCGTCGCCACCGAGATGAGCGGCAGCACGCTGGCCAAGATGACCCTTATGCACTGGTGCGAGACCGTGCTGTTTTTGATGTGGGTGGGCATGTTCTTTGTTTGGGACAACCCGGTGAGCTGGGTGGTCGCCCTGGTCGTCATGGCCGCGACGTATTTTGTCGAGGTGCTGATCGACAACACCTTCGCCCGTAGCACCTGGCGCAGCTGCTTTAAGCTCGGCTGGGGCGTGGCGCTGGTGTTTGGCCTGCTCAACCTTATGCCCATCCTCGTCGACGTGTTTATTTAGGAGGCGGCATCCATGGATTATAAAATGTCGCGCTCGCCGTGGGTTATTCATTACGACGGCTCGAGCTGCAACGGATGCGATATCGAGGTGCTTGCTTCGCTCACGCCACTGTTCGACGCGGAGCGCTTTGGCGTGGTCAACACCGGCAACCCCAAGCATGCGGATATCTTTTTGGTGACGGGGTCGGTCAATGCCCAGAACCTGCCCGTCGTGCGCCAGATCTACAACCAGATGCTCGAGCCCAAGTGCGTGGTGGCCTGCGGCATCTGCGCGTGTTCGGGCGGCGTATTCCGCGATGCCTATAACGTGATCGGCGGCGTGGACCGCGCAATCCCCGTGGACGTGTACGCGCCCGGGTGTGCCATTCGCCCCGAGACCATGATCGATGCCATCGTGGAGGCGTGCGGCATCCTGGACCAGAAGGAGGCCGTGATGCGCGCCGGCGGCGATCCGCTTACCGTGGGCGGTGCCGCTACCTGGGACGGTGGTGTTGAGCTGGGCGAGGACGGGTTTGTGGCCGCGGCTGAGGCCGGCGACGCGCCCGCCGCTGGCGACGCACCTGCTGGGACACCCGCCGCTGCAAAGGAGGCCGAGTAATGCAAAAGGCTATCTATACCACCGTTGGGATCGACGAGCTCCTGTCGCATGTCCAGGCGCTCAAGGGCGTCGGCGCGCGCTTTGTGCAAATGCACACCGAGCGCAACGTCGACGACGGCTCGTATCGCTTGGTCTATACGTTTATCAACGTTCACGCTGCTCAGGAACATATTGCGCAGGACGGCAGCTATGCGATCGAGAATCTGGTGGTTGAGGGCATCGACCAGTACCAGGAGATTCCGTCCATCAGCTCGTATTACCCCGCGGTGTTCCCATTTGAAAATGAGGCCCACGACCTGTTTGGTCTTGCCATTACCGATATGCAGATCGACTTTAAGGGCTTTTTCTACCAGGTTTCGACTGCCGAGCCCATGAGCGTTATCACGCCCGAGGTGAAGGCCGCGCGCGAGAAGGCCATGAAGGTCCGCGCGGCTGCCGAGGCCAAGGCGCGCAAGGCCGCTGCCGAGAAGGCCGCCGCGGCTGCGGCTGCTGCAGGGGAGGGCGTTGCGGGCGCCGGCGATGCCGCGGGCGCCGCTGCTCAGCCCGCTGCGGCTGCCGGCTCCGATACTCAGCACGATGGGGCTGCTGCGAAGGCGGCGCTCAAGGCCGCCGAGATGGAGGCAAAGCTCGCCGCCATGGATCCCGAGAAAGCGGCCAAGGTCCGCGCGGCGCTTGCCGCCAAGGCCGCCCGCGACAAGCAGAAAAAGGAGGCGTAAGGTCCATGGCACATCGCTCCGTTATTCCGTTTGGCCCGCAGCACCCGGTGCTGCCCGAACCGCTTCATCTGGACCTGGTGATCGAAGACGACCGCGTCATCGAGGCAATTCCGCAGATCGGCTTTGTGCACCGCGGACTCGAGAAGCTCACCGAAAAGCGCGACATGCATCAGTTTGGCTACATCGCCGAGCGCATCTGCGGCATCTGCGCCGTGGGCCATAGCTGCGGCTACGCCAGCGCCTGCGAGCGTATGCTCGGCATCGAGGTGCCTGGTCGCGTGCAGTATATCCGCACCATTCTGCATGAGCTTTCGCGCATTCATTCGCATCTGCTGTGGTTGGGTCTGCTTGCCGATGCCTTTGGTTTTGAGGCGCTGTTCTATCGTTCGTGGACCCTGCGCGAGCAGATTCTCAAGATCTTTGAGAGCACTTGCGGCGGCCGCGTGATTTTGTCGATCAACGAAATCGGCGGCCTTAAACACGACATTGAGGACTCTGAGCTGGCGGGCATTGTCCAGGCGCTCGATGCCATGCGCCCCGACTACGAGGCCCTGGTGCATACGTTTTTGGACGACAATAGCTGCGGCGAGCGCCTGCATGGCGTGGGCGTGATCAGCAAGAAGGACGCGCTGGAGCTTTCGATGGTCGGCCCGTTTGGGCGCGCCTCGGGCGTGGACTACGACGTGCGCATGTTCGGCGACGGTGCCTATGCGGACCTGGCTGCGTTTGAGCCCATCGTTGCTACCGATGGCGATTGCTATGCCCGCTGCCAGGTGCGTTGCGCCGAGGTCACGCAGGCCATGGACATCATCAAGGAGCTTGTGGGCAAGATTCCGCACGACGGGATCGGCGGGCGCGCCAAGCTTACGCCGGCCGACGGCGCACGCGGCGAGGTTGTGATTGAGCAGCCGCGCGGCGAGGCGTATTACTATGTGCGCGGCAACGGCACCAAGAACTTGGACCGTTTTCGCGTGCGCACGCCGACGTCGCAAAATCTGGCGGGTCTGACGCATGCGCTGCAGGGCGTGCTCATTGCCAACGTGCCCATGATTATCCTGACCATCGACCCCTGTATTAGCTGCACGGAAAGGTAGGCGCGGCATGAGTTTGCTGACATTTGCCAAGACGGCCTTGGGTTCTATGGTCAAGCAGCCGGTAACGGTGTGCTATCCGCAGGAGAAGCTCGCGGCACCCGAGCGCCTGCGCGGGCATATCGTCAACGATATGGACGTGTGCATCTGCTGCGGCATGTGCGCGCGCCGTTGCCCGGCGGGTGCACTTGCGGTCGATCGCAAGGGCGGAATGTGGTCGATTGACCCGTATGCCTGCGTGGTGTGCGGTGAGTGCATCGAGAGCTGCCCCAAGCACTGCCTGACTATGGACACCGCCCGCACTCCAGTCGCAGCGGACAAGACTCCCACGGTGGAAACCAAACCGGAATAGGGCTGGGATAGGGGCCGATGGGGCAAATGCCCCACCGGCCCCGCGCTTAAACGAGCGGTGGAGCCGCCGCGAACAAAACTATGCCGGATTACGGGGCTGGATAGCGAACCTCCGACCATACAGAAAATCGCAAAAACAAAACCTCAGGTAATTAGCCTGCCGTTTTTCAAAAAATGGTGGTATGGATAAGGGCCCCGACATTAGCCCCGTAATCCGGCATAGTTTTGAAATACCACCATATCCGTAGCATCCCTTGATCTCCCGTGGACAGAGGGAAACGGATCATTTTGGCCTTGCGAGGGCTGCCGCGTGACCCGTCTGCCACGAAATGGGCCCATCTACTACGTTTAGGCCGCTACCCTCAACCATAACGAACAACGCAAAAACAAAACCGCAGGTAAAATGCCTGCGGTTTTTCATGAAATGCGGCTATGGTCAGGGGTATCGGGTCAAACGTAGTAGATGGGCCAGTTTTGAGGCGAGCACCACCAATTGATCCCCCGGGGACGGAGGAAAACGGGTCATTTTTGCCTGATGGCTCGAGTCGCACCCGTTTTCCTGCGAAAACGCCGTGTCTCAACTTTGGTGAGACATTTGTCTCACGCCCAAAACACAATCTGGAACATGTGTCACCTGCCCTAATTGTGTCTCATTCCGTAACTTTAGGCTGATGCAAGGTCTGAGACCGCGAGAAGGGAGACGTGATGAGTAAGTACACGAGGGGTCTCTTGGCGGTGATACTTGCCGTAGTGCTTGTGTTGCCGGCTGCAGCATTTGCCATGCTGCCCGAGGCCAACGCCAGGTCCAGCACCGGAATGGACGGGCCGACAGTAAGCGGAACGGTCGTCGACCCCGACACCAGCGGACGCTGGGAAATCTGGGCGGCCGGTCACAACGGTAACAAAGTAACGACTCAAAACGTCGGCCGAATCTGGACCGACAAGACGGTCAAGAAAGCCGGAGAAAACGAAGCGTCAGATTTTGTGACTACGCTTTCGGCGATGTCCTCGACGTCTAATTCAACCGTAACGGTTACCACGCCACTCGACATCGTGATGGTGCTGGACGCCTCTGGCTCGATGGATGATCATATGGGCGGTATAGACTCACCTAAGCGTATCGATGCGTTGAAGAACGCTGCGAATAGCTTTATCGATACCATTGCCAAGCAAAACGAGGGCATCGAGGGCGTCAATAGGCAGCATAGGGTTGCCATTGTTAAGTTTGCGGGCAAGAAGTCCAACGATATCGGCAACAATATGTATCGCGACGGAGGGTACTCCTACAATTACACCCAGGTTATGAAAGAATTGACCTACTGTTCCGGCAGCAATGCGGATGATCTCAAGAAGAATACAATTAATCAAATTCAGCCTGCCGGCGCCACGCGCGCCGACTATGGCCTAGAGCTGGCCGAGGGAATCACTATCACTTCTGGCCGCAAAGACGCCAAGAAGATTATTGTGTTCTTTACCGACGGTACGCCAACAAAGCAAAATAAATTCGATGCGGGTGTCGCCAACGCTGCCGTGACAGCTGCTAAGAACATGAAGGACAGCAAGGCCACCGTTTATACTATCGGCATCTTTGATGGCGCGGACCCCAGCGCTGGTATCCAGGATTCGGGAAAAAGCCAAAAAGAGAACAAGTTCATGCACGCCGTTTCGAGCAACTACCCCAATGCCACGGCATGGGATACTCATGGTGCACGCGCGGAAAACTCCGACTACTACAAGTCGGCGACCAATGCCGAAGAGCTCAAGAAGGTCTTCGACGACATCTCGCAGGCCATCACATCGGAGGCGCCTTATCCGACCGAAATCCATAAGGGATATGACAAGACCAAGTCTGGCTACATCACGTTTACCGACGAGCTGGGCGACTTTATGCAGGTCGATGGATTTACCGAAGTCGTCATCAACGGCACGCCGTTTACCGAGGCGAGCAAGACGTTCAATGAAGAAACCAATACCGACACATATGAGTTCACCGGCAAGGCAAAAGACCTGCTCATTACCGTGCAGCGTGCCGGCGATGACAATCCCCAGAAGGGCGATATCGTAACGGTTAACATTCCTGCATCGTTGATTCCGCTGAGCCACTTTAAGACCGTAGACGGCAAGCTTTCGGTCGACAGCGTTAAGCCCATCCAGGTGAAGTATGCTTCGAGCGTGAAGAGTGTTGCGCTCGACAACCTATTTACGCCTGAGAAGGTCACGGGGCTCAAGACTTACATCGAAAAGAATACGACCGTTGCCGACGATGACAGCAAGACCGTGAGCTTCTACGCAAACAAGTGGAAGACCGGTGCGTTGGGTGATACGGTTGCGACCTTTGAGCCGGCCGATACCAACCGCTACTACTACTTCCAGAAGCAGACTCCCATTTACACCGATAAGGAATGCACGCAGCCTGCAAAGATTTCACTGGCAGAAAAAGGCACCTATTACTACAAGGATGAGTTTGAGGAGCAGGGCGAGAACAACGAGGCCAAGTCCGCCACTGCCGTCATCGAGTTTATCGGCGGCGACGCTGCGAAGTTTGACGGCGCCATAGTTCGCGACAAGGACGATAACCTTTCGTTTAGCGTGGGAACCGCGCGCCTGGCCTTTATCGACGAGCTCCACACCACCAAGGAGGGTGTGGGCGGCAACTTGACCGAGACCGCGCTCGACGTGCTCAACCCCAGGTGGAACAACGTGTCCGCCAAGGCGGGTGCTACGCATGTCAATTCCTACTTGGGCAACAACGGCAAGATCAGCTATAAGTACGACATGACGCCGGCAAAGGTTGACACCAAGGCTAGCTTTGGCCTGACCAAGGTGCTCGAGGGTCGCGAGTGGACGAAAGAGGACAAGTTTGAGTTTGGTCTGACGTCCGAGAACGGTGCCCCGATGCCGAAGTCCACGACCGCGGTCGCGACCCAGGGCAACAAAGCCATCGATTTCGGCGAGATTACCTACACCGAGCCCGGCACGTACGTTTATAAGGTCAGCGAGAAGAACGCCGGCCAAACTATCGATGGCATCACTTACAGTGGGAATGTCGCGGAGATTACCGTGACGGTAACGCCCAACAAGAAGGGTGAGCTCAGCGCTGACGTACAGGTGACTTCGGGCGAGACTGAGTTCAAGAACACCTACGCTGCAAATTCCGTCGATTCAAGCGTCACCGACAAGATCAAGGTGACCAAGGTCCCGACCGCACGCGACCTCAAGGCCGGCGAGTTCAGCTTTGAGCTGCGCGAGGGTCTCGGCGAAGACGCGAAGGTTATCGAGACCGTCAAGAATGACGCCAACGGCAACGTTACGTTCAAGGCTATCAAGTACACCGAGATCGGTCAGCACATCTACACGCTGCACGAGGTCAAGGGCAATGCCGGCGGCATCACCTACGATGGCACGACCTACACCATCGTGACGACCATCAGCGATAACAACAAGGGCCAGCTGGTGGCTACGCACGAGCTGCAGGGCGCCGCCGAGGACGTTAAGAGCATTAAGTTCGAGAACTCCTACACCGCCACGCCCGTCGCGGCATCGCTCGTGGGTAAGAAGAACCTGCAGGTTCCTGATGGCTTGACCCCGGCCGATATTGCCGGCAAGTTCACCTTTACCGTGACCGGTGAAGAGGGCGCACCCATGCCCGCGAACGCGAGCGTGACCAATGATGCCAAGGGCAAGGTCGACTTTGGCAAGATCACCTTTACGCTCGACGACCTTAACAAGGCCCTGGGCGAGAAGCCCGAGAAGCGCGAGCACACCTTTACCTACACCGTGACCGAGTCTGGCGAGGTCGCTGGCGTGACCAACGACGCTAACGCCACGCGCAAGGTTTCCTACACCGTGACCGATGACGGCAAGGGTAATCTGAGCGTATCCCACAAGCCGGACGGCGATGCGGCATTTGCGTTCACCAATACCTATAACGTGAAGTCTGTCGAGACGAGCGTCACCGAACAGATTACCGCGACCAAGTTCCTGACCGGCCGCGACATGGCTGAGGGCGAGTTCTCCTTCGAGCTCGTCGAGGGCGGGGACAAGGACGCCAAGGTCGTCGCCACCGGCAAGAACGCCGCCGACGGCACGATTACGATGAGCCCCGTGAAGTACGAAAAGGCCGGAACGCACACCTACACGCTGCGCGAGGTCAACGGTGGAACCACTAGCAAGGGCATTACCTACAGTGACGCCAAGTTCACCATCGAGACGACCATCACCGATAACGGCGACGGCACGCTCAGCGCCCAGCATGTTCTGAAGAACGCCGAGGCTGCAATCTTCAAGAACACCTACAGCGTGACCCCGCTCGACACTGAGCTCGACTTTGGCCTGAGCAAGGCCATTGACGGTCGCGACTGGACGGATGGGGACGAGTTCAGCTTTACCATCACCGCCCCCGAAGGCACCCCGCTGCCCGATCCCGCAACCGTAACCGTGAGCAAGAGGGACGCGAAGGACGGCATCGCCGCCATCAAGTTCGGTAAGATCCACTACGCCGCTGCCGGAACCTATAAGTACGAGATTCGCGAGAACGCGGGCAGCACGGTCGGCATGACGTATGACGCGCATGTCGCAACCGCCGAAGTGACCGTGACCGAGGACAGCGATGGCACCCTGACCGCCAACGTCACTAAGAAGGAAAACGGACGCTTTACCAACACGTACCGCACTGAGCTCGATTACGCCGCGGCCGGCGGCCTCAAGCTCAGCAAGACCCTCTACGGACGCCCCATGACCGAGGGCCAGTTCACCTTTACCGTGACGCCCGCCGACGATGGTTCGGCTAGCGCACTTGGCCTGCTGCCCGGGGCCAACAACTATGAGTCCCCCGCAACGATAGAGGGAACAGTCGGCCAGATTGACATTCTGGCGGGCCATGAGGTCAAATTTACGCAGGCTGATGCCGGCAAGACCTTTACATACACCGTTGCCGAGAAGAATGACGGCCAGCCGGGTTACACCTACGACGACGCTGTCCGCACCGTGACGATCGCCATCGCCGACGACACCGCCGGCACGCTCACCGCCACGACGACCGTCTCCGGCGGTTCCGAGGGCACGCTGGTGACCGAGTACAAGACCGGCGCGGCCGCGGTCGAGAGCGCCGTGGTCCCGTTCGTCAACAGCTATAGCGCTACGACCAACACGCCTGGTGGCACCGCTGCTCAGGTCGTTGCCGCCAAGACCCTGACCGGTCGCCCGATGGTTGACGGCGAGTTCTGGTTCGGTATCGCCTATCAGGGTGAGCTTGTGGGTTATGAAAATCTCAAGCCCAATATCGGTGGGCACGTGAGCTTTGATGCGCTGCACTACGACACCAAGATGCTTGCCGATCTTGAGTCTGCCGGGCTTGCCCATCGTACCGACAAGGACGGTAAGCTTGCTTGGACCATTAACTACACGGCCTACGAAGCTATACACGGGCTGCCGAACGGCGTTTCTGCTACAACGTGGTACTTTGGCTTTAAGGTTATCGTCGTCGATAACGGTGACGGTACCCTGACGGCAACGGTCGACTACGGTGGCATCGAGCCCTTGTTCGAGAACGTCTACGGCGCCGATGCCGTTGACGCCGCGCTTGCCGGCACCAAGAAGCTCCAGGCTGCCGAGGGCCTGACCCCGGCCGACATCACGGGTAAGTTTACCTTTACCGTGGCCGCCGATGAGGCGGGTGCCCCGATGCCCGAGCGCACGACCGCAACCAACGACGCGGCCGGCAACGTGGACTTTGGCAAGATCCACTTTACGCTCGAGGACCTCAACCGCGCCCTGGGCGTGACGGACGATGCGACCGATAAGGCCGAGGCAGACGAGGCCGACGAGGCAGAGGCTGAAGAGGCCAACGCCGACGCTGATGCCAACGCCGACGAGCCCAGCGACGAGTCCGAGCCCGCAGGTCCCGCTGCCCCGCGCTCGCACACCTTTACCTACACGGTGACCGAGTCCGGCACCGCCCCTGGCGTGACTAACGACGCCAATACCGCGCGCAAGGTTTCCTACACCGTGACTGACGACGGCGCTGGGCACCTGAGCGTCAAGCGCGACGGCGGCGACGGTGCGGACTTTACGTTCACCAACACGTACAGCGTGACGCCTACCGATTCTTCCGTGACCGATCAGGTCACGACCGTCAAGCGTCTGACCGGACGTGATCTTGCAGCTGGCGAGTTCACGTTTGAGCTGCTCGAGGACGGCGTGACTGTCGCTAGCGGCACCAACGACGCTAACGGCACCGTTACGCTGAGCCCGATCCGCTACGAGGCACCCGGCACGCACATGTACACGCTGCGCGAGGCTTGCCCCAACGCGCTCGGCCTGTACAAGGGCGTCACCTATGACGGTACGACCTACACCGTCGTGACCACCGTCTCCGACAATGGTGACGGCACGCTGACCGCGACGCACAAGCTCGAGGGAACCACCGAGTCGGCTGGCTTTACCAACAAGTATCACGCCATGCCCACGCAGGTTTCCATCGGCGCCATCAAGGTGCTCGAGGGACGCGAGCTCAAGAAGGACGAGTTTAGCTTTAAGCTCGTTGGCGAGGACATCGAGTCCACCGTCACCAACGATGCCGACGGCAAGATTAACTTCGACAAGTTCGAGTACGACGAGCCTGGTACGTACGTCTACACCATCAGCGAGGTCAAGGGCGACGAGGCCGGTATGACCTACGACAAGTCCGTCTTTACCGCGACCGTCAACGTGGTCGACGACGGCGAGGGCAACCTCAAGGCGAACGTCACCTTTACCAAGGGCGACAAGAGCGTCGAGGGTATCGTGTTCAACAACACGTACAAGAAGCCCGAGACGCCCGTGCCGACGCCCGATCCCGGCACGCCCAAGACCGTGACGAACATCGTCAAGACGGTCAAGGGTTTCCTGCCCACCACGGGTGACCAGCAGGCCGCCGCACTGCTCATGGCATTTGTTATTGCCATGGCCGGCGTCGGAGCCCTGGTCTGGGGTATCCGTAAGCGCTAGGCACGCTGGCAGCGCCCGGGGCCAAAAGGCCCCGGGCGGCCGGCGGGGAGCCAGAACATAGCCCCACCCCCACCCCCAGCCGCCACGGAGACGTCTCCCTTCTCCGTGGCGGCACTTTTGTGCGCAGGGGAGGAAGGGCCGCCACGAAATCGGCCCATCTACTACGTTTATCCCCTTACCCCCAACCATGCCAAAAAACGCGAAAACAAAACCGCAGGTAGAACGCCTGCGGTTTTCTGGAAAACAGGGGTATGGTCGGGGGTATCGAGTCAAACGTAGTAGATGGGCCGATTTCGTGGTTGGCGCCGCCAAATGATCCCCCGGGGACGGAGGAAAACGGATCATTTTTGGCCCCACGCGGCTGGTGGGTGCGTTCGCGCAGGACCGTTCAAACAAAACTATGCCGTTTTCGGGGCTAAACTCAGGACTCCCATCCATACCCGCGTTTTCTGCAAAATGACGGCTCGTCTACCTGCGGTTTTATTTTCACGAATATCGGCATGGTTGGGGACTCGTGACTCAGCCCCGGAAACCGGCATAGTTTTGAAATGGCATTAAATCGGTGGCAGCCATTTTGCTATGCCGGAGCGGTTGATCGTCGGGCAACTACCCTCGCAGGTAGGCGATGGCGATCTGCGTGCGGTTGCGCAGGCCCATCTTTGCCAGGATCGAGCTGATGTGGTTGCGTACGGTGCCTTCGCCCATATAGGCGGTGGCGGCAATCTCCTTGTTGTCGAGGCCGCGGGCGATGAGCTCGGCGACTTCGAACTCGCGGTCGGTTAGGCTGGCGAAGGCCGCGGGCCGGCGGGTCGTGCCGGCATCGACGCCCGTCCCATCAAAGTTGATATCTTCGATCGCCTTACCCTCGAGCACGCGTTTGCCGTCCATGACTTGCGCCAACGCCGGAGGAATGACGGCGACATCGGTTTTAATCAGGTAGCCGCGGGCGCCCAGTTTGAGCGCCGACACAATGTACTCGTCATCCGAGAATGTCGTCAGAAACACCACGCGCGCCGAAGGGTCGCGCTCAAGGATTTCGCGCGCCGCCGAAAGGCCGTCGCGCCCCGGCATCTGAATGTCGAGCAGCGCGATATCGGGCGCGTGCTCGGCGTAGAGCGCCACCGCGTCGTTGCCGTCGGCTCCGGTGCCCACCACTTCGATCTGCGGCTGGGCGCCCAGGATAATCTTGAGCGAATCGACTACCAAGCGGTCGTCGTCGACAACTATGAGCCTCATCGGGCGTCATCTCCTTGCTGTTTGGGGACGGTGGCAAACACGCGCCAGCCGGGGGCGCCGGCGCGCAGGCCGGCGGTGAAGGTTCCGCCAAGCGCCTCGACGCGCTCGCGCATGGAGACGAGCCCCATGCCTTCTGCGACGTTGCTGCTGCTCGCCGGGGTCGCGTCTGCGCCATCATCGGTAACGATGAGCTGGTAAAACGACGGATGCTCCATGCACCGCACGGTAATGGTTTTGGCATGGGCGTGGCGCATGGCGTTGGAAAGCGCCTCGCGCAGCACCGCCGCAAAGCAGTTGGCGACGTTGGCGGGCGCATGCTCGGTCAAAACCTCAAGCTCAATCTGCGGACCGCTGTCCGAGCGTGCGCCTTCAACGATGCGTTCGAGCTGCACGGAGAGGTTGGTTGCATTGTCGTTGAGCGCGTGGACGCTGGCGCGCACGAGCTGGAGCGCCTCGTCAACGGTGTATTTGACGTCGGCGAAATCGGCGGCAACGCCGGGCTCGTTGGCATGGACCACGCGCAGGGCTTCGGTTTGAAGCGAAGCGCGCGTGAGCTGGTGGCCCACGTTATCGTGGATTTCGCGCGCGATGCGGGCGCGTTCGGCGAGCGTCGCGAGCTCGACTTCGTAGTCCTGGCGGTCGGCGAGGTCGCGGTTGCGTGCCTCGAGTGCCAGGGCGCGTTCTTGCAGCTTGTCGCGGGTGCGACGCATGCGTTCCTGTTCGCGCTCCAGCTGCGCGGTGCGCAGCGACAGCAACGTGGCGGCGACCGAAAGGATGGCGGTCAGCAGGAGCGTTCGGGCGGTGAGCGCGTCGGTGCGAAGGTCCGCGACGAGCGCAAAGACAAAGGTGGCGCCAATGCCCAGCGCGGCCCAGGCGTGCTCACGGCGCGCCCGCCGCGCGATGTCATAGAGGGCGAGAGGCGCAAACGGCACAAACGGCGGCACGAAAACGGCCGCGATGACGTAAGCGCAGCTCGCGGTCTCGCTCGCGCGCCGGGCGCTTTTCCCCTGCGCGAGCTCAGCCAGCGAGGTGGCAATAACGCCAAGGCAAAACGCCGCGACCAGGCGAGCATCCACAGCAAGGCCCGTGGCGGCTGCGATGCAGCACGCCAGCACGATCGATTTGTCGAATAGCCTGTTCATACGGGTATTGTACGCGATGCCGCGCACGGGGGAGGCGCCACTCAGAGCAAGCGTGACATTCCTCCCACGCGGCGGGGCGGTCGCGTCAGCAGGCCACGCGACCAAGCCCCGCACTCGTGACAAAGCTCACTGGTGCGCGCCGGCGGTTCCTGCGATGATGCAATCGTACCGGGCCGCAATCAACAGAAGGGCCGCCTCATGACAGACATCGTCCACGTCGAAAATCTCGTCAAGCGCTACGACGATCTTATCGCGCTCGACCACTTTAACCTGTGCATCGCCCCTGGCGAGATCTTTGGCCTGCTGGGCCCCAACGGCTCGGGCAAGACCACGTCCATCAACTGCATCCTGCAGCTGCTCGCCTACGACAAGGGCACCATCGAGCTATTCGGCGAGCGCATGACGCCCGCCCGCTACGACCTCAAGCGCCGCATCGGTGTGGTGCCGCAGCAGGTGGCGGTGTTCGACGAGCTCACCGTGCGCGAGAACATCGACTATTTCTGCAGTCTCTACGTCAACGACCGCAAGCGCCGCCGCGCGCTGGTGGACGAGGCGATCGACTTTGTCGGCCTGGGCGACTTTACCAAGTTCCGCCCCGGCAAGCTCTCGGGCGGCCTGGCGCGTCGTCTCAACATTGCCTGCGGCATCGCGCACAAGCCCGAGCTCATCTTTTTTGACGAACCCACGGTGGCGGTCGACCCGCAAAGCCGCAACGCCATCCTGGAGGGCATCTGCCGCCTGCGCGACGAGGGCGCCACGGTGGTGTATACCAGCCATTACATGGAGGAAGTCGAGCAGATCTGCAGCCGCATCATGATCATGGACGGCGGCCGCGTGCTGGCGCAGGGCACTAACGACGAGCTCAAGCGCATGATTCAGATGGGCGAGAAGATTGTAATCGAGGTCGGCGAGGTTCCGAGTGCGGCGCTCGGTGCCGTCGCAAGCCTGCCGCACGTTCTGGACCTTTCGGCAACGGCGGGACAGCTCACGTTTTCGTGCGAAGCGAGCCCGCACAACCTGACGGACATTCTCGATGCGCTGCGCTCGCATGACGTGCCGCTCGGCCGCATCTATTCCGAACCGCCGACCCTCAACGACGTGTTCCTCGAGATCACCGGCCGCGAGCTGCGCGACTAGGGGGCGGCCATGTTCAACACCATCATCACCACGGTCAAGACGCTGCTGCGCCGGCCGAGCACGTGGGTCTGGGGCGCTCTCTTTCCTATTGCGCTTTCCACGATGTTCATGTTTATGTTTGCGAACCTCAGCTCCGACGGCACGGTCGACCCGGTGCCGGTTGCCGTCGTGGCGGACGAGGCCTGGGATGCCTCGACCTTTAAGGACGTGGCAGCTTCGCTTGCCAAGGCAAGCGACGATCAGCTGCTCGATGTGAGCGAGTACGAAGACTTGGCTGTCGCGCGCAAAGCACTCAAGGCCGGCGAGGTCGCGGGCATCTATACGGTTGATGCCGCGGGCACGCCCAGGCTCACGCTGCTGTCGAGTTACGACAGCTCGCGCGCCTCGTCGGTGCTCACCGACCGCAGCATCCTTGAAACGGCGGCAAGCTCGTATACGCAAAATGTCGAGCTCATGCGCCAGATTGCCCAGGACAACCCGGCGACGCTCGCCGATCCGGCGGCGGTTGCGCACGCCCTGTCGCTCGAGGGCGGAACCCGCCGCGTGAGCCTGACTCGTGCCACGCCCGATGGCACGGTCATCTACTACTACGCGCTCTTTGGCCTGGTCGCGATGATGTCTGCCGAGTTTGCCGCCTTGAGCGTCGTCGATTTGCAGCCTAATCTGTCGGGCCTTGGCGCGCGCCGCTGCGTGGGCGGTCTTTCCAAGACGGCGTCGCTGGCCGGCATTTTTGTCGGCTCGTGGCTGGTTTCCTTTGCATCGATGGCGGTTGCGATCGGCTACGTGCGCCTGGTCGTGGGCGTCGACTTTGGCGGGCGCGAGGGGTTGTGCCTGCTGGGCGGGGCTGCATCCGCGCTTGCCGCCACGGGCCTGGGGCTTTTTGTGGGCACGCTTCCCGTTAAGGGCGGCAAGGCATCCAAGTCGGGCATCCTCACGGGCTTTGCCACCACGTGCGCCCTGTTCGCCGGCCTCTACGGCGAGCCGGCGATGGCGCTTGCCGACGACGTCGCCCGCGCTTGTCCGGTCGAGTGCTGGCTCAACCCCGTCAAGCTCATCTGCGACATGTTCAATCGCCTGTATTTCTTTGAGGACCTGGGGCCCTTCGCTGTTCGCGCCGGCGCGCTCGTCCTGATGGCCCTGGTGTTTGTCGCCGCCGCTACGCTGATCTTTGGAAGGAGCCGCTATGAGCACCTTTAAGACCGCGCTTCGCATGGCGCTGGCGCACCCGTTTTACCTGCTCATCTATACGGTGTTCATCTCGCTCATGGGCGTATTCATCGCGGCTTCGGTGAGCTGGAACTCGTCGCAGCTTACCGAGTACAAGCCCTACGACACCAACGTGATCGTGGTCGACCGCGACAATAGCGACCTTTCGCGGGCACTTACCAAGCACCTGGGCTCACGCTTTGACCTGGTCACGGGCGTCGGCGACGACACGTACGACCTTGCGGATGCGCTCGCCAAGAGCAACAGCGCCAAGGGCAGCGCCGATTGCGTGTTCTTTATCCCGGAGGGGTTTGAGGACGATCTTGTTGCAGCCGCCCGCGCGGGGGAGGCCCTGCCCAAACTCGACGTGACGTACGGCTCCGGCACCATGGCGGCAGCGCTTTCGTCTGCCGAGGCCTCGCGCTGGATCTCGCTTGCGGGTGCTGCGGCGGCACTTGAGCCAGCTGCTTCCGACAGCGATGTCGCCAAAGCTGCCGAGCATGCCGCTGCAAAGCGCGCGGAGGTCCAGATCGAACAGGTCAAGGTCGACTCGACTGCCGCCGCCACGCTCGAATCGTACTTCAATTTTGGCGCGTACGCGATCATCTCGTCGGTCATCGTGTCGGTGGGATTGGTGTTCTCGGGCATGAATGAGCCCGAGCGCGTGCGTCGTATGGATGCCGGCCCAATCCCCGAGCGCCAGCGTTCGCTCGCTGTGTTCGCGGCCGCCGCCGTGCTCACCGTCTGCATCTGGCTCGTGTCGAGCATGATGGGCGTCGTGGGCTTTGCCAGCGCGGTTGCCGAGGTCGGCGTGGGTCGCGTGTGCCTGGCGCTGGCGGCAACGTTTGCCCTGGCGTGCACGCCGCTGGCCGTTGGCTTTACGCTGTCGAGCCTGGGCGCGCGCGAGGAGCTGCTCAACGGTGTGGGCAACCTGCTCGGCATGCTCATGACGTTTTTGGGCGGCGCCTGGATGCCGCTGTCGCTCATGGGCTCGGCCGTGCAGACGGTGGCGCACTTTGTGCCGACGTATTGGGTGAACGACGCGATCGGCAAGGCGCTCGCCGCGGACCTGACGTCCACCGTGCTGGGCGACATCGCCTGCGATCTGGGCGTCACGGTGCTCTTTGCCGCGGCCATCGCCGCCGTAGGCCTAGCCCTCGCGCACAACAAATCCCACGCCTAGCCACCTAGTCATTGGGGACGTTCTTAAACGACTGGTCGCTGGGGACAGTCTTTGCCGATTCGCCGGCTCGCCGGCCGGGCTGGCAAGGACTGTCCCAATATGTCGGCACTTGGGGACGTTCCTTTCCTGCCGGCACTCATTGGGGACAGACTTAAATGAGCGATTTCACTCATTTAAGTCTGTCCCCAATGAGTAGGTTGGAAAAAATTGCGCCTGTCGCTTAAAAATAGTTCGCCTGGGTTTACTATTACCCTAGAAAAGTAGCTGAAGGCTAACAACGGGGGATAGCATGGCGACAAAGCAAGCGTATGTCCAGGTCAGCGGGCTCAGGAAACACTACGGCGACGGTGATGCGCGCCTGACGGTACTCGACGGCATCGACACGTCCATCAACCGCGGCGAGATCTGCGTCATGCTGGGGCCCTCGGGCTCGGGCAAGTCGACCTTTCTCAACCTGATCGGCGGCCTGGAGGATGCCGACGGCGGCTCCATCATGGTGGACGGCTGCGATCTCACGGCGCTCAAGCCCGCCGATCTGGGCGAGTACCGACGCCGCGAGCTGGGCTTTGTCTTCCAGTTCTACAACCTGGTGCCCGACCTTACCATCAAGGAAAACATCGAGGTCATGGCGCACCTGTCCAAAAACCCGCTCAATGTCGACGATCTGCTGCGCTCGCTGGGCCTCTACGAGCACCGCAACAAGTTTCCGCGCCAGGTCTCGGGCGGCCAGCAGCAGCGCTGCGCCATCGGCCGTGCGCTCGTCAAAAATCCGGGCCTGCTGCTGTGCGATGAGCCCACGGGCGCGCTCGACTACAAGACATCCAAGGAAATCTTGCGGCTCATGGAGGATGTCAACCGCACCTACGGCTGCACCATCATCATTGTCACCCACAATGCGGCCATCGCGCACATGGCAAATCGCGTGCTGCGCCTGCGCGACGGGCGCATCGTCGAGGACGAGCTCAACGAGTCGCCCGTCGCGGCCGCCGAGCTCGATTGGTAGGCGGCGCCATGACACCTCTCGCAAAACGTCTCCCGCGCGAGCTGCGCCGCAATATCGGCAAGTACCTGGGCATCTTTTTGCTTATGTGCGGAAGCATCGCCCTCACGTCGGGCTTTTTGCTCGCGGCGCATTCCATCGGTTGCCTCATTGACGACATGCGCGACGACTACACGATTGAGGACGGCCGCGTGACTACTTCCTTCGAGGCCACCAAAGACCAGCTCAAGGCAGCCAAGGATGCAGCCGACGACGTCGGCGGCGTCACGCTCTACAAGAATTTCTCCATCGATGCCATCATCAAAAAGACCGCCGGCGACGACGGCACCAAACGCACGCTGCGCACCTATGCGCACCGCACCAAGGTCGATATCGCGTCCTACTGCGAAGGCAAGCAGCCAAAGGCGGACGACGAGGTGGCCATCGACCGCGTCTTTGCCACCAACAACGACCTCGCCATCGGCGATAAAGTCGAGCTCGAGGGGCGCACCTACACCATCTGCGGCATCATGACCCAGCCCGATAGCCAGGCGCTGTTCCTCAACAATTCGGACTTTACGGTGAACACCATCACGTACGGCGTGGCCGAGGTCACCGACGCCGGTTTTGCTGCGCTCGAGGATGCCGGCGGCGCGCCTGCCTACACCTACTCCTTCACCTTTGCCGATCGCGACCTCCCCACCGCGGATCGCATCGATGCGGAGCAGGATATGGTCGAGGCGCTGACCGATGCCGATGCGCGCGTGGACGATCTGATCGATGCCGATTCCAACCAGGGCATTGGCTATGCGCGCGACGACGTGGACGGCGACTCCATGATGTGGATGACGTTGCTCGACATCATCATCGTGATCATGGCGTTTGTCTTTGTGGTGCTCACCGACGCCACCATCGAGGAGGAGAGCGCCATCATCGGCACGCTGCTCGCCAGCGGCTATCGCCGCCGCGAGATCGTGCTGCACTACCTGGCACTTCCCGCCATCGTGGGCGTGGTCGCGGCGCTTTTGGGCACCGCACTCGGCGTTGCGTTCTTTACCGAGCCCATGCGCGGTCTCTACTACGGCTCGTACAGCCTGCCGCCCTTCCAGGTGTACTGGAGCTGGGAGATCTTCGTGAAGTGTGCCGTGGTTCCCGCCGCCGCGCTCATTCTCATCACGCTGGTGGGTCTGCTTCGCAAGATGGGCAAGACGCCGTTGCAGTTCCTTCGTCACGAGGCGAGCGGTAAGTCGGGCACCAAGCGCGGTATGCAGCTGCCGGAGCGCATGGGCTTTGTCTCGCGCTTTCGCCTGCGCGTTTTCCTGCGCAACCTGGGCAACTTCGCCACGCTCTTCGTGGGCATTGCGTTTGCCTCGCTGCTGCTGCTCTTTGGCCTGGCGATTCTGCCCACGATGACGCACTACGCGGACAACCTCGAGACGAGCCTGGTCGCCGAGCACCAGTACACGCTTAAGGCTCCGCTGGAGCTCGAGGGCACTGCCGAGGAGCGCGAGCAGTGGTCGGCACTCGAGCGCTTGCAGTCGGTTGACGGCGCGCTGCTTTCCGCCGCCCAGGATGCCGATGACGAGCTTGACGACGCGGCCGATGCGGCGCAGGCGGCAGCCGACGCCGCGAACGCATCTCCGTCTGCCGAGAGCCTGGCCGCAGCGCAGGATGCGCTCGCCAAGGTCCAGGACAAGAGGGATGCGCTCTACGCGCGCCTTGACGATCTTGCCGATGCCCTCGGCTGCGACCGCGATGAGGCTATCGACCTGATCGACAAGGCGTCGAAAATCGACACTGACAACGACGATATCCACCCGGTCAATACGACCGACAACGGCGCGGGCGCAATCGCGCAGGCCGAGAAATATGCCGTCTACCAGCTGCAATACGACCGAGGCGAGGGAAACGGCACAGAGGCCATCTCTGTCTACGGCATCTCGCCCAACTCGCGCTACTGGAAGAACCTCGATGTCGGCGACGGCCGCGTTGTCTTTGGCGGCGGCCTGCTCGACAAGTTTGGCTGGAGCGAGGGCCAGAAGGTCGCGCTCAGCGACAAGTACGAGGGCGAGCACTATTCCCTTGAGTATGCGGGCAAGGACTGCGCCTGGGGCTCCAAGTCGGACATGAATATCTACATGAGTATCGACGACTTTAACGAGCTGTTCGGCAACGATGCCGCCTACTTCAACGGCTATGTGAGCGATGAGGAGCTCGACCTCGATGCGCGCTACTTTGCCGGCGACACCACGCCCGACGACATGCGCGCCGTGGGTGACCAGTTCATCGGCATGATGAGCAAAATGATCGGAATGATGATCGGGCTCGCGGTGTTTATCTTCCTGCTGTTTATGTACCTGCTGACCAAAGCGGTGATCGACCACAGCGCCCGTTCGATCAGCTACATGAAAGTCTTTGGCTATCGCGATAGCGAGATCTCGCATCTGTACATCCGCTCGATCACGCTGTGCGTGGTGGCATCGCTCGTGCTGAGCCTGCCGGTCATTATTGGCTCGCTCACGGCCATCTTCCGCTCGATGCTGCTCGCCTATAACGGCAATATCGAGATTTACGTGCCCACTTGGTCCATGGCGGCGTGCGTGGGCATCGGCTTTGCAACTTACCTGGTCGTGGCGCTGCTACACACGCGCTCTATCAAGCACGTCAGCCTAGCCGAGGCCCTCAAGGTGCAAGAGTAGTCATCGGGGACGTTCTTGAACGACTAGTCATCGGGGACGGTCTTTGCCGATTCGCCGGCTCGCCGGCCGGGCTGGCAAGGACTGTCCTCAACTGTCGGCAGGAAGGGAACGTTCCTAGCTGCCACTCATTTAAGTCCGTCCCCAATGAGTGGTTTCACTCATTTAAGTCTGTCCCCAATGAGTGCCTAACGACTCGGTGTTGCGCTTGACTTCGACCCTACTTCAACGGGTACCATCCTCTTATGTCTGTAACGCCATATAGACCGAGGGGATAGATCTATGACCGCAACTGCACCCGCAGCACCCGCTAAGGTGTACTTCACCAACCTGCGCACGCATGCTCGCGAGAGCCAGCTCGACAAGCTCAAGCGCCTCATTCGCCGCGCCGGTATCGAGCAGATCGACTTTGAGAACAAGTTCGTCGCCATCAAGATTCACTTTGGCGAGCTGGGCAATCTGAGCTTTTTGCGCCCCAACTACGCCCGCGCCGTCGCAGATGTCGTGAAGGAGCTGGGTGGCAAGCCCTTCCTCACCGATTGCAACACGCTCTATGTGGGTAGCCGCAAAAACGCGCTCGAGCACATCGACACCGCGTATCAGAACGGCTTTACCCCGTATGCCACGGGCTGCCAGATCATCATCGCCGACGGCCTCAAGGGCACCGACGAGGCACTCGTCCCGGTCGAGGGCGGTGAGTACGTGCGCGAGGCAAAGATCGGTCAGGCGCTCATGGACGCCGACATCGTGATTAGCCTCACCCACTTTAAGGGCCATGAGCAGGCGGGCTTTGGCGGCGCCATGAAGAACCTGGGCATGGGAGGCGGCAGCCGTGCCGGCAAGATGGAGCAGCATGCCGCCGGCAAGCCGAGCGTCGATACTACCAACTGCGTAGGTTGCCGTGCCTGCGAGAAGATTTGCGCGCACAGCGCCATCACGTTTGACGGTACGCGTGAGCGCGAGCTTGCCAACGGCAGCACCCGCACGGTTCACGTGGCTGCCATCGACCACGATCGCTGCGTGGGCTGCGGACGCTGCATTGCGGCGTGCAACCAGGACTGCATCAAGCCCGACTATGATGCCGCGGCCGACGTACTCAACTACAAGATCGCCGAGTATACGAAGGCCATTGTCCAGGATCGCCCCAGCTTCCATATTTCGCTCGCAATGGACATCAGCCCCAATTGCGATTGCCATCCCGAGAATGACACGCCTATCGTCAACGATATCGGCATGTTCGCGAGCTTCGACCCGGTCGCCATCGATCAGGCCTGCGCCGACGCTGTCCTGGCGTCCGAGCCGTTGCCTAACACCGAGCTTACCGACAGCGCGGCCAAGATGGAGCATAACCACGAGCATTTGGAGGGCGAGCAGGCCAAGGATCCCTTCTGCATCACGCATCCCGACACCGACTGGCGCGCGTGCATCGCTCATGCCGAGAAGATCGGCCTGGGCACGAGTAAGTACGAGCTCATCGAGGTCAAGTAGCACCTAGCTATTGGACAAAACAAGCGCCTCTGTGGCGTAAGTCGAGCAAAATCCGCCCGCGAGCACAGCGCTCGCGGGCGGATTTCCGGAAGTATGCGGCAAATTTCGAGACCGCCGAGCACACGACGTTTTTTGGCAACAAAACCCTTGATAAATTGTTGATAAAACTGCGGTCTGGTCGGCAGTTCCAGATTTTGCCGCATACTTCGAAAATAGGGGGTCAGATAAAGCCCCGGACGTTGCTTTTTGCCTAAAAATTCTTTCCGAGGAAGTCGTCGACCGTATTCCAGTAGAGCTCGGGGTCAACTTGCGCACTCTTGGCGTGGGTGGCGCCATGGATGGTGAGCTTTTGCTTGACCTTGCTGGCGCACGCGTCGTAGTTTTGGTCGAGCATGCTGTACGGCACAAAGGTGTCCTGGTCGCCGTGGATAAACAGCATGGGAACCGTCGCGTGTTTGAGTTGCTCCACACTGCTCGCCTTATGAAAGTCGTAGCCCGCGCGCACGTTGCACACCAAGTTTGCTACATCGAGCAAGGGAAAGCTGGGCAGGCCGAACACGTCCTTGAGCTGCAGAGAAAACTCGTCCCAAACACTCGTATAACCGCAGTCCTCGATGATGCATTTCACGTTGGGCGGCAAAGATTCTCCCGCGACGTTCATGACGGTTGCCGCACCCATCGACTCGCCAAAGACTAGGATGCGCGCCTCGGGGTCAGCTTGAACGATTCGCTCGATCCACGCGACGATGTCGAGGCGCTCGGGCCAGCCCATGCCGATATAGTCGCCGCCGGAGCGCTCGTGGGCGCGGGCGGCGGGTGCGAGTACGTTCATGCCGCGGTCATGGAATCGTTTGGCGTATCGGGCCATACCGATAGGCTCATCGGTGTATCCGTGTAAGCAGACAGCGTAATTGTGTGTGGTCTCTGGGGCGGCAAAATACCAAGCGGCAAGTTCGGTTCCGTCATCTGCGGTGAGGCTACTGCTCTCGCGGTTCTCTTTAAACCATGCCCGCGCCTCGGTTCCCTCGGCATCCGGCTGCTCACTTTCTTTGTCGTCCTTGCCGTCCTGCATCATCTTCATGGTGTAGGGGGCACGAGGGTTCAGGGCAAAGTCGAACAGAAAGTTGCCGGCAAATCCGAGCAGCGCAACGACAGCCACCAGTGCAACGATGCCGGCTATCTTGAGCTTTCGATGGGAACGTGCGTTTTGAGACATAAGAAGCTTTCCTATAAGATGTTAATACATCAACATTTAATGCAAGCGCATTATGGACGTTCGCCGTTGATGCGTCAACAGACAAAGAATGGGTAAACAAAGGGTCACGTATGGTGCAAATTTCGCACGCGCCCAGACGCTTTGATATAGTGTTGAGAACTCTTTTATGTTGGAGGATGTAACCGGCATGTCCGATTCGAGCGACAGTTCTAAGCCGCGACCCAAGACCGCGGCCGTTCCACACTACACGGTGGGCGAGGAGATCATGAACTCCGTCACCCATGGTGTCGGCTGCCTGCTGGGTATCGCGGGCCTGGTGCTCCTGATCGTATTCGCTGCCCTGCGCGGCGGAGGCCCGGCCCACATGGCCGCGGCGATTGTCTATGGTGTCAGCATTATCCTCGAATACCTAGCCTCCACGCTCTACCACGCGATTCAGCCCGCGGGCGCCAAGCGTGTGTTTCGCATCATCGACCACAGCTGCATCTACCTGCTCATTGCCGGCAGCTATACGCCGTTTTGCCTCATCACGCTCGCAAACGACGGCGGCCCTGCGCTGTTCTTTGCCGTGTGGGCCATCGCCATCGTCGGGATTGCCCTCGAGTGCTTTATGCGCGAGCGTCAACCGCACTGGGTAAGTGGCCTGGTCTACCTGCTGATGGGCTGGCTTGTCGTCTTTAAGCTGCCCGAGCTCGTGTCGCTGCTCAACCCCGTGGCGCTTGCCCTGCTCGCCGTCGGCGGCGTGTGCTACACCGTGGGCGTGCCGTTCTATATCGCCAAAAACGTGCGTTACCTGCACAGTGTGTTTCACTTGTGGGTGCTCGCCGGCAGTATCTTCCAGTTCATGGCGGTGATCCTCTTCGTAATCTAGCGATCGCTCCTGTGCCCGCGGGCCCATCCAAGCGGCCGCCGGGCGCAACTGCCCTATCCGTCACCTACGCTTACTACCCAACGTCCCGAATCTTGGAGGTTCGAGAAACTCCCGATGGACATAACCATCTCCCTTATTACCACGCTCGTTTTAACGCTTATCAACGGCTACTTCTCCATGTCCGAGATGGCTCTCACCACGGCTAAGCGCGCCGTGTTGGAACACGATGCCGAGGAGGGCGATAAGCGCGCCGAGCGCGCCGTCCAGCTCGCCGCCGATTCCGACCAGCTGCTCGCCACCATCCAGGTCGCCATCACGCTCGTGGGCTTCGCCTCGTCCGCCGTCGCCTCGACGAGCCTGTCCGACCCGCTCGCCACATGGCTCATGAGCTTTGGCATCGCGCCGCTTTCCGCCATTGCGCGCGGCCTGGCGCCGGTCATCATCACCGTCGCGGTCGCCTTCGTGTCCATCGTGATCGGCGAGCTCGTGCCCAAGCGCATTGGTCTGGCCAACGCCGAGGGCGTATCCAAGCAGGTCGTGGGACCGCTTTCCGTGTTCCAAAAGATCGCCC
The DNA here is from genome assembly GCF_003436735.1 of Collinsella sp. TF12-2AT. Classification (NCBI taxonomy): domain Bacteria; kingdom Bacillati; phylum Actinomycetota; class Coriobacteriia; order Coriobacteriales; family Coriobacteriaceae; genus Collinsella; species Collinsella sp. TF12-2AT. Next base: position 160,661 of record NZ_QSQK01000003.1, read on the forward strand.
GCCCGCTCGTGTGGCTGACTGGTGCCTGCTCCGACGGCCTGGCCCGCATCCTGCGCATCAAGAGCGCCGATGACCGCCAGAACGTCTCGGAGGAAGAGATCAAGTACATGGTCTCGGAGCAGGACGACCTGCTCGACGAGGAAAAGCGCATGATCCACGAGATCTTTGACCTGGGCGACACCGTTGCCCGCGAGGTCATGGTGCCGCGCGTGGACACCACCATGTGCGAGGACGACGAGACAGTCGCCGACGTGCTGTCCACCATGCGCCAGACCGGCTTCAGTCGCATCCCCGTCTATCACGAGGACCCCGACAATGTCGCGGGCATCGCGCACATCAAGGACCTGATCCAGCCCGCGCTCTACGGCAAGGGCGACCAGCCCATTGCCGACTTTTTGCGCGACGCCACCTTTGTGCCCGATACCAAGGACATCCTGCCGCTGCTGTCCGAGATGCAGACCTCGCACGACCAGATCGTGGTCGTCGTGGACGAGTACGGCGGCACGGCCGGCATCATCACCATCGAGGACATCGTCGAGGAGATCGTCGGCGAGATCGAGGACGAGTTCGACCCCGACAACAAGTACCTCACGCGCCTCTCGCGCCGCGAGTGGCTCGTCGATGGGCGTTTTTCGTGCGATGACGCGATTGAGCTTGGTTGGCCGCTCGAGGAAAGCGATGATTATGAGACCATCGCCGGCTGGATTTTGGAGCTTTGCGACTCGGTGCCCGACATCGGAGAGGTGTTTGAGGTCGCAGGGTACAAGTTCAAGGTACAGTCGATGCGTGGCCAGCGTATCTCGCTCATTCGCGTGATCGCTCCGGCCGAAACCGATAAGAAGGATTCCGAGTCCCCGGCAGAGAAGCCGGCGGCGTCGGGTGCGGGCTCTGTGGATCCGCACGATGGCGACGAGTAGGGCAAGGACGAGTAGGGGAGAGTTATGGCAGGCCTGTTCAACATCCTTAAGGTCACCGTCAGCGAGGACAAGATTTGCGCGCACGTGCTGGTGAACCCCGGCATGCCGCTCATGACCTCGGAGGATATCGAGGCCACGGCGCGCGTGTACTACCTGGTGCCCGCGATTGCCAAGCATCTGTGCCTGGGCGATTCGGGTCGCGAGTTCCAGGACTGCATGGGCCAGACCGAGCTTTGCCACCTGCTGGAGCACGTGACGGTCGAGCTCATGAACGAGACCGGTCTTGCCGGTAGCATCTCGTGCGGCCGCACGCGCGTAAGCGAGCATGACGAGCGTGTCTTTGAGGTCGAGCTTTCGTGCCCCGACGACGCACTGGCCATCGGTGCGCTGTCGTCGGCCACCTTTATGATGGACTGGGCGTACCTGCACGCCGACCAGCCTGCCCCCGACGTGGAAGGCACGGTCGCGGGCCTGCGCAACCTGGTGCTGGGCATGCGCGCCGAGGCCGAGGGCAAGGATCCTCACGAGGCCGTCGCTGCTGCGAACGGCGAAGATGCTGCCGAGGACGAGGGTGCTGACGAGGGCGATGTGCCGGTCGACGCCGAGCCCGTTGCCGATGCGACCGCCGAGCCCGTTCCCACCGAGCCCCAGGGCGCCCCCAACTTTGACGACGAGCCCCAGGTGGCGATTGATACCGAGGGCGCGGTTGCCGAGAACCACGAGGCCTCCGCTGCCGTCTTTGGCGGTGCTGCGACGGTTCCGGTAGGACCTGCGCATGAGGGCGGCCTGCCGCTCGTGGACGGCGCCGGCGAGGACCCGGGTGCCACGGTGGCCATGCCGGCTATGCCTCAGGAGTAGGCCTACGCGTTTATCGCCATCACGTACCTGCGCCTTTGCCGTACGCAGATGAGCGGAGCGGCAAGTGATGCGCTGCGGGTATAATGGACAGCATTCAAACGGTGGGCACCGACGTGCCCGCAGGAGAGGAATGATCATGGGTAAGACTTTCAGCTTTGTCTCCGGCGCACTTTTTGGTGCCGCTGCCGGCGCTATTATCGGTGTTGCTCTGGCCCCGCGCTCGGGCGCCGAGACCCGCGCCATGGCTGCCGATATCGCCAACGACGCCTGGGACAATATGCGCGACACCTACGAGCACAGCGCCGAGGAGGCCCGTGCTGCGGTGAATGACTTTGGCCCGATGGTCGACGCCAAGACCGACGACCTGCGCGCCAAGGTCGACCTGGCCCGCGAGCGCATGGACCAGCTGCGCGAGCAACTCAACGACGCCATTTCGGGCGGCAACGTGACGCCTGCCGCCGACGTCGTGGTCGAAAACGCCGTCGAGGCTGATACCGAGGCTGCGGAGCCCTCGACCGAGGCATAATGCGCGCCGGGGATTTTGTCGGCGCCAAGATCTATCGCAAGCCTACCGAGGACAAGCGCACCAAAAAGGACGGCACGCCGCGCAGCCCTAAAAAGCTCGGAAAGATTCACTTTCCGGTCTTTACCCCGGGCGGTACGCGCGTGGTCGGCTTTATGGTCCGCCAGTCCGATATCGCGGGCATGATCGAGCGTCCCGATCGATTCGTAGCGCTCGACGCCATTGGTGTCTACGAGGGCGCCATTGCGGTCGATGACGTCAAGGACACGTACGATGCCGCCGCCGCCAAGCGCCTCGACATCAACCTGGACGATTGCATCATCTGGGTCGGTATGGACGTGCGCACGGAATCGGGCGACGTCGTGGGCTATTGCTCGGACGTTGAGTTCAAGCCGCGCTCGGGCATCGTGCAGGCATTCTATGTGACCGCCGGTGCTGCTTCGAGTGTTTTGGTTGGTGACACGCAGGTGCCGCCGACGATGCTGCGCGGCTACGAGAACGGCGCGATGGTCGTCTCGGACGAGGTCAAGTCGCTCGGGTATTCGGGCGGTGCGGCTGCCAAGGCCGCCGAGGCCAGCGTCGTGGTGGGCGACAAGGTCAAAAAGGGCGCCAAGGTGCTCGATGACAAGGGATCGGTCGCCGTGGACAAGGGCAGCCGCGCACTGGGCAAGCAGCTCGGCAAGACGCGCGGTATGTTCAAGGCCTTTAAGGACGAATACCAAAAGGCGAGCGGAGGCTCGTCAAAAGCTACAAAATAGCGACGTACCAAATGATGGGAGGCAAGCCGGAGACCTGTTGCTCCGGCTTGCTGTGTTTATGGGGGAGGGCACATGCGCCAAAACGGATCCAACTTAAACGGGCGTTCGGGCGCGCGTCCGACGGCGCGCCGCGACCTGGGGCAGCTGCCCAGCGGTCAGCGCCGCCGTCACCGTAAGCCCGGCGCGATGTATCTCAACCATAGCCGCGGCTTTAGCGATCGCAGCGCGCGCATCGGCAACAGCCGCACACCCCGTCGTTCGTCTCGCCTGCCCTACGCGCTCATCGCCGTGGGTTGCGCGCTCGTGCTGTTTATCGCTGCCGTCGTGGGCTACGTCAACCGCAGTGTGGACGTGGAGCTCAACGGCCAGAAGACAGCGGTGCGTGTGGGCTCTACGCTGCAGAATCTCATCGACGACCAGGAGTTGACTGACACCTACGACGCAGGCGACCTGCTGGCCGTCGATGACAGCGTGCTCAAGCGCCATGGGGGCGAAAAGCTGTCGGTGAAGGTCGACGGCAAGCGCGTGAAGCAGGGCAAATGGGATAGCCGCGAACTTGAGGGCGGCGAGAAGGTGACGGTCAAGGATGGCCGTAACACCTACGAGAAGCACGAGGTTCAGGCTACGGTTATCGAGCCCAAGCTCAAGGTCGAGGGTACGGGCGCTATCGAGTATGTGCAGACGTGGGGTGTCCAGGGCCGCTCCGAGGTGTGGGTCGGCGAGCAATCGGGCAAGACACAGGACCGCGGCGAGGTCGTGCCCGCCACCGATTGCGTCGTTGCGTGCGCCAGCGTGGCGCCCAAGGGCAACAAAAAGTACGTGGCGCTGACGTTTGACGAGGGTCCGAGCAGCGCTACCAAGCAGATCTTGCAGGTACTCAAGGAAAAGGGCGTCACCGCGACGTTCTTCCTGTCGGGCGATGCGGCCGAGGCATCGCCTGCCACGGCCAAGGCGATTGTCGATGCCGGGTGCGAGATCGGATCCAACAGCTACAGCGACGATTCGCTCAAGGGTCAGGACCGTGAGGCGGTACGCGAACAGATCACGAAAGGCACCGATGCGATTAAGTCGGCGACCGGCGTGAAGACGATGCTGCTGCGTGCTCCCTACGCTGCCTTTGACGAGCAAAACTGGATTGATGCGATGGACCTGGTCTCCGCCGTGGTCTCGTGGAATATTGACTCGGGCGACTGGCTGCTCAACGGTGCCGACGAGCAGGTCTCGACGGTGCTCGATTCGGTGACGCCGGGCAATATCGTGCTGCTCACCGATAGAGACGAATGCGCCGAGCAGACGCTCGAGGCGCTGCCGCAGATTATCGACGGCCTCATTGCCGATGGCTACAAGATCGTGACGCTCAGCGACCTGGTCAAGACGGACGCGTCGCTGAGCAAAAAGCTCACCTCGCTGACGAAGGTCACCATGCCCAAGGATGCCGTGTTCCCCCAACTTGCCGAGGACAACGACACCACAGAGTAGTTATTGGGTAGTCATTTAAGAACGTCCATTACAGTCGAAATTGTCAGCCCGGGACCGTCTC
>NZ_QSQK01000030.1:0-1002 GCF_003436735.1 Collinsella sp. TF12-2AT
CGGAGCGGACTGCGGGGCTCATGAAGAGAGGCTAGTTTGTGGGCGTCTTGCCTGGCGCCCACGGGAGAGGCAACGGAGTAGGGGCTACTCGTGGATGCGGGTGCCGGAGAGGCCGGCCATGGTCTCGGCGGCCTTGTCCAGGGCGCCGATGATGCAGGTGCGGCCCTTGCGGGAGCGGGCGAACTTGATGGCGGCGCGGACCTTGGGCTCCATGGAACCCTTGCCGAACTGGCCCTCGTCGGCCAGGCGCTCGGCCTCGTCGGCGGTGAGGTCCTCGAGCTCCTCCTGGTTGGGCTTGCCAAAGTTGATGGCGACATGCTCAACGGCGGTCAGCAGGAACAGGACGTCGGCGTCGCAGTCCTCGGCCAGCAGCTCGCCGCCCAGATCCTTGTCGATAACGGCGGGAACGCCCTTGTAGCAGCCCTTGTTCTCGTAGTCGCGGACGACGGGGATGCCGCCGCCACCGCAGGCGATGACGATGAACTCGTTGTCGAGCAGGTTGAGGATGGAGTCAGCCTCGACGATCTTCTTGGGATCGGGGGAGGCGACGACGCGACGCCAGCCGCGGCCGGAATCCTCGACGAAGACCCTGGAGGGGTCCTCGGCCATGAACTCCTTGGCCTGCTCCTCGGTGTAGAAGGGGCCGATCGGCTTGGTCGGGTTCTTGAACGCGGGATCGTCCGGGTCGCACTCGATCTGGGTGACGACGGTGGCGGCGTGCCAACGCTTATAGCGCTTGTGCATCTCGCGGCCGATGCCCTGCTGCAGGTGGTAGCCGATGTAGCCCTGGGACATGGCGCCGCACTCGGGCAGCGGCATCTCGGGGGTGCCGATGGCGTCGTGGGCAGCGGCGAAGGCGTTCTGGATCATGCCGACCTGCGGGCCGTTGCCGTGGGTGATGATGATCTCGTTGCCCTGCTCGATGAGGCCGAGGAGCGCGTGGGCGGTGTTGCTCACGGCCTCGATCTGCTCGACGGGGTTGTTGCCGAGGGCGTTGCCGCC
>NZ_QSQK01000031.1:0-865 GCF_003436735.1 Collinsella sp. TF12-2AT
TGACTTGAAGAAGGGGGAGGCCTCGCGGCCTCCCCCTTTTTTGCGTTATATAAGCTGACATTTGCCCTATCTGTTTCAGGAGTGCTCGGATTGTCTTTAGTCGAGGGCATCGTTGCCGTCCGCGGTGAGGTAGAGCCGATCTTCTTGCTTATGTCGCTTTCTGGTGGCGCTCAGTCGGCTCCAGGGTTCTGTCGTCACGTTTATCCGGACGGATCTTATGCTCCTTATTTCCAGTAAATCAGTTAAGGGGTATTGTTTCAATTAAATACACTCCGCCAGCGGGGGCTCTGTCTAATTAGTGATAGAGCCCCCGCTGGTGTTTTATAGGTTTGTTAACGTTGTCCTTCTATTTATGACGGGCTAACTAGCAGAGACCGACGAGGGTATAAAGATGCTATGTCTACAGTGGACAGCAAGATTCCCGAGGTCATACGGTCTGTCCATGGTTTATGACCAAATGTGTGACTCTGAGCAACTCGGAGCCAGCTAATTAATTTGTGAACAAAATATGGAGTGCGCGATTCCCGCCCCCGGCGCCCCTCCGGTCTGGCAATATATCTCCTTGCCGCGCGGCCCGGTCGGACCGGATCAGCCGCCAGGCGTGCACCTTGAGAACCGGATACTGCGAGGATGGACACATTCAGTGTCGCATCCGGGCAGACATCGAACCATTTGAAATGGTCTAACTTGGATTTGTTTTTCGCAAGGCCGCCGAGAGGCGGCCCCGAGAAATTCCTTTTCCTATACTAAAACCATATGAATCGAACGGAACCGATCAGCGATGAACTGAGAGGACCGGACGGGCTCGAAGCCCAGATATTTTGGACGGAGAGTTCGATCCTGGCTCAGGATGAACGCTGGCGGC
>NZ_QSQK01000004.1:0-63808 GCF_003436735.1 Collinsella sp. TF12-2AT
ACCATGGTCGTGGGCATCGTCGGCGCGTTCTTCGGCGTGCTGGCGTAAGGGCCCGGCTGCATAGACTGTCATTGCAACCTGGTAAGGGGATGGAGCGGGCCTATGCCCTCCATCCCCTTACTTGTATAGAGGGAGTTCGTATGTTCGCGAAGGATCGCGAAGCAATGCGCCTGACGCCGGCAGAAGTCAGGCTGATTCTTATTGAGTCTCTGCAATGGTGCGCCAACAACGCGGTGTACTTTTTAGGGCTTATCGGCGCGGCGACGTATGATCTGGCTGGCACGGCCTTTTTGGTTGCTGCCATTACGCTCGTACGCAATCTTATGACGTCGGCGGGCAATATGGTGTCGGGCTCGGTCATCGACCGTTTTGGACCGCGCCGGACGTCGTTTGTGACGTGCGTGATTACGGCGGTGCTATCGCTTGGCGTGGGGTTGGCGCCGTTGTCTGTCCCCGGGCTTGTGTTTGCCGCGTGCGTCTTGGGGCTTGCGGGCGGCTTTATCAACACCTGCACGCATGCGTTTCCGGGCTATCTTGAATCGACCACCGAGGGCCGCACCCGCGTGAACGGCCTGATGGTCTTCTATAGCAATATCGCCTATACCGCCGGCCCGCTGCTCGGCGGCGCCATCGTGAGCTGTTTTGCCACGCAGTCTGTTTACCTGCTCATGGCGGGCATGATGGGTGTGGCGGCCGTGCTCTCCTTGGGCTGTCACGAGTGTGTTGCTCCCGCAAAAGGGGAAAAGCCGAAGGGCGGTATTCTGGGCGGCATGGCCGAGGGCGCGCGACTTACGTTTCGCGACCACGACCTGCGCCTCATCTTTATCTCGGGCTTTTTGGGTTTCTTTGCGTTTGGCGCGTTCGATTCGCTGGAGTCGTTGTTCTATCGCGATGTGCTCAACGTGGATATCGTCTGGCTGGGCTGGCTGTCCTCGGTCGTGGGCCTCACTTCCTCGGTGGGCGCGTTCATCCTGACCAAGCTTTCTGCCCGCCATGTCAACCTGCGATTGCTGCTCGGCGCGCTCATGGCCGTGGGCATTGGGTCCATGGTGTACGTGGGCACCGATATGCTGGGGGTCGCGATTATCGGTCAGGCGATTAACGGTCTGGCCTGGGGATTCCTGGAACCGCTGCAGATGATCTTGATTCAGGAGCGCGCTGACATCAAATACCTGGGGCGCATTACCGGCTTTGTGCGTTTTGGCCTGATGAGCGCCGGCGTGCTGCCGCTGCTGGCGGCTCCGTTTTTGGCGGAGGCTTTGGGTGTCCAGACGGTACTGTTTGGGGCATCGACCATTATTGCGCTGGTAGGAACGCTGTTCTTTGTCACACAAGGGAGGCGCCAGAGGCGTTAGCTATACATTCAATTCTAATTTAATACCACTCACCAGAGAATTTCGACCGTTCACCGAGGATTGGAGCAGATTGATAAGTGGTATTAAAAACACATTAGGTGTATGTCTATAATTGGTATCGAAAAGAAACGCGATGTATAGAGTTGCGTGCAGGACAGAAAGGAAAAGCCATGAAGGAAACCGAGAAGATCGAGATCATGCACTTTAGCCAGGAGGGCTACGTCGAGGACGGCAAGAACGTCTACGAGACCGGCAAGAAGATGATTGAGCTCGCCGACAAGGTCGCCGACGAGGGCTACGACGCCGTGTTCCTGATGGGCGTCGGCGGCACCTGGGACGAGCTCATGCAGCTCGAGTACCTCATGAACAAGTTCGGCGACCGCGACCTCGAGGTCTACCTGATCCACGCCGCCGAGTGGAACGTCATGGGCCACAAGCGCATGACCGAGAAGTCCGTCGTGCTCACCGCCTCCGAGTCCGGCACTACCCCCGAGGTCCTCGAGGCCGTCAAGAAGATGAAGGAAAAGGGCATTCGCGTCTACGCCATGACCAAGCCCGAGGGCCCCATTGGCCAGGCTGTCGGCGCCGAGAATTGCGTCAAGATGGCTTCCGATCATGGTAACGGTGGCTGCGAGATGGGCTACTACCTCGCCGACTGCTTCGGCCTGCGCCTGCTCAATCGCCGTGGCTGCTTCCCGCAGTTCGATAAGTTTATTGAGCAGACCAAGGACGTTTGGACCCACCTGGTCGACATCCGCAAGAGCTTCGAGCCGCGCGCCGAGGAGCTCGCCAAGAAGTACGCCCTGGCCCCCTACACCATGTTCATCGGCTCCGGCGCCCTGTGGGGCGAGACCATCCTGTTCTCGATGTGCATCCTCGAGGAGATGCAGTGGAAGCGCACCCGCTACATCACCTCGGCCGACTTCTTCCACGGCACCCTCGAGCTCGTGGAGCCTGGCGTCCCCGTGTTCCTGTTCATGGGTGAGGACGAGAACCGCAAGCTCGACGAGCGCGTCCGCGCGTTCCTGACCCGCGGCGTGACCGGCGACACCGACATCAACATCATCGACACCGCCGAGTTCGCGATCCCCGGCCTTGACGACGAGTTCCGCGCCATCGTCTCCCCGTGGATCCTCTCCTCGCTGATCACCGATCGCCTTGCCGCTTACTACGAGACGGTCACCAAGCACAACCTCAACTACCGTCGCTACTATCACCAGTTCGACTACTAAGAGCAAATAACGTTTGTGTAATCGGGCCTCGCTCCTATATGGAACGGGGCCTCGCTTGGGTTGGAGAGTAATTATGAGCTATCCCCAGCTTGCCGTCATGAATATCAGCCATCGTTATTTTGACCTTGAGGAGTTCTTTTCTTCGGCGTCGGCTTCGGGCTACACGTGTTGCGAGCTTTGGACCGGGGCGATGCATCTGTATGTCGATTGCCATGGATACGATTCGCTCGAGCAGGTGCGGGAGCTATCACAGCGGTATGGGGTTCGGATTGTGGGGCTTTGTCCCGAACAGAACAATCCCAAGCCGTGGAATATCGCGGCGCGCGGGAATGAGGCGCGCGCTCGCACGCTCGCGTACTTTAAGAACGTTGTGGATATCGCGGCGGAACTTGGAGCCGAGCAGGTCATGGTCTCGAGCGGCTGGGCATTTTTGAACGAGCCGATCGAGGATGCGTGGGGTCGCAGCGCCTCGATGCTGCGTGCGATTGCCGAGCATGCGGGAGAGCGCGGCGTGCGACTGGTGCTCGAGGCCCTACAGCCGGTTGAGTCGATGATCGTGAACTCGGCGGCCGACACGAAGCGCATGATCGAGGCAGTTGATCATCCGGCACTTAAGGCGTGTCTGGATTTGGGCGCTATGGCGGTGGCAGGGGATACCATCGACGATTATTTCGATCTGCTTGGCGATGATGTCGCCCACGTGCATTTTGTCGATGTTGCGGCAGACGGCACGACGCATCTTGCTTGGGGTGACGGCGACCGCGATATGCGCGCCGACCTAGATAGGCTGGTGGCGCGCGGCTATCGCGGAGTTGTTTCGGCCGAGACCTATGACTGGCGCTATTTTGCCAATCCCGCGGCAGCCGACGCTCAGGTTATGGCGGAGTACCGACGCGCGATTGGCGCCTAAGTGGGACAGGGCGCCGAGTTGGCGTTTGACGCTTTTTGAGAAACGGGACGTGCTTTCCGCTTGAGGCTTCTGGCGGAAAGCACGTCCCAGAACAGGCGCTCAGAATGGGACACACTTTCCGCTGAGGACCTCAACCGGAAACCGCATCCCAGTTTTTGGCTGGCGGGCGGGACGCGCTTTCCCCTATGTTTCCAAATGAATACGCTGTGAGCCGAGGAAGACGATTCTCCCCGCAAACACTCTAGTATGCTAAAGTACCCAGAAGATCGGCGGAGCTATGCCGGTCTTCTGTTCTATATGAAACACAGCATGAGGAGGCTCATCAGATGACGGCCACACCGTGGGGATTCCGGGACATATTGCCCGAGGAGGCTCAGGCGCGCGAGGAGATTGCGCTGACGGTGAAGGGCTGCTTCAGGGAGCATCATTACCTTCCGGTCGAGACGCCGCTACTCGAGGACAAGGGTTCGCTCGAGGAAGGCGGCCGTATTGCGGACACGCCGTTTAAGCTCTTTGATGACGACGGTCGCCTGCTGGTGGTCCGTCCCGACAACACGCTGCCGATCGTGCGCTTGGTTTCGACCCGCATGCACGCGGCCGATCTGCCGCTGCGTCTGCGCTACGAGGCGCCGGTGGTCCGCGAGTGCCAGCGCAATGCCGGTGGCTCGCGTCAGTTTACGCAGTTGGGTTTTGAGCTCATCGGTGCGGGAGATACCGCGGGCGATGTTGAGATTGTCTCGCTCGTTGCCGAGGCCGTACGCGAGCTGGCACTTCCCGGTGCACACATTATCGCAGGCAGCGTGCGTCCGTTTAAGGAATTGCTCGCGGTATGCGAGGATCGTGAGCTGGCTGCCGAGGCTCTGCGCTGCGTGCATGCCAACGACTTTGTGGGCCTCGATGCCCGCGTGGCAGCAAGCGTCGAGTCCGATGCCGTCAAGGCTGCCATTAGCGAGCTGCCGCGCCTGCACGGTGGTGCCGAGGTGCTCGACCGTGTGGATGCGCTACTGGCGGCTGCCGGTATCGCTGCGCCGCTCACGCGCGAACTGCGTGCCCTGGTTGAGGGCCTGGCACCCGAGGACGCCCAGGTGCTGTCGTTCGACTTCTCTATCATGAACTCTTTCGATTACTACACGGGCCTGGTCTTTAAGGCTTATGCCGGCGGACTGCCCGATCCGGTCGGTTCGGGCGGACGCTATGACTCCATCTTTACCGGCGCATTTGGCGACGGTATCGAGGTGCCGGCGGCGGGCTTCGCCTTTTCGCTCGAGCGCCTGGAGGCCGCGCGCACCTCGGCCGAGGATGCCGCTTCCGACGGCGATCACGCCGCGGGCCGTGGCGCCGAGGGCCCGCTGCGCATCGCCGTGCCCAAGGGCTCGCTTAAGGCCGACACGCTCGACGTGCTCGAGGCCGCGGGCCTGGATGTCTCTGAGCTGCGTGACCCCGGCCGTCATCTAATCGTGCGCGGCCGCGACACGCGTGCCGACGAGGGCACGGTCGGCGATATCGAGTTTGTCATCGTGCGCCCCAGCGATGCGCCCGCCTTTGTGGGCTGCGGCGGCGCCGACTGCGGCATCTGCGGTTGGGACTCGCTCATCGAGGCAGACCTTAACCTGCTGCAGCTGGTCGACCTGGGCTATGGCCTGTGCACGTTTATCGAGGCGGAGCCCGCAGGGCGCGCCGGCCAGGCCGAGCGCAACTATGCCCGTCGCGGGTCGCTTCGCGTGGCCACCAAGTACCCGCGCATCGCGAGTGCCTGGTATGCCGAGCGCGGCGTGAACGCCGACATCGTTTCGCTGCACGGCAACATCGAGCTGGGCCCCATCGTCGGCATGACCGATCGCATCGTGGATATTACCGCCACGGGCGCCACGCTGCGCGACAACGACCTGGTCATCACCGGTCGCATCATGGACTGCACGGCCCGCTTCTTTGTCAACCCGGGTGCCGCGCGCCTTGATCCGCGCGTACGCAATCTGGCAGATCGCCTGGCCGCGGCCGTTAAGGACAAGCATTTTGAGCCCGTCGCGGGCTCGGCACAATAGCGCGAGCGCGCACGGGCGCCCCAACGTACGGGCTGCGGGCCGATTGGCGCCGCCGCCCGGTCTCTCGTTTTTCGAACATAACCTCGACCGATAGGGGATACCGATATGAAGACCATCAAACTTGCTCCCGGTGAGCGCCTCGTTACCAACCAACTCAACCGTAAGGGCGTGCTGCCGCAAAACATCGTCGACGCCGCCCGCGATATCGTGGCCAACGTGCGCGCCAATGGCGATGCCGCGGTGCGCGACTACTGTCGGCGTTTTGACGGCGTTGAGCTGCAGAGCTTCCGTCTGCCGCAAGAGCAGATCGATGCCGCGCTCGAAGGCCTCGATCCGGCCTTTGTCGCCGCGCTCGAGAAGGCCGCGCGCCAGATTCGCGAGTTCCACCAGCGCGAGGTCGAACAGAGCTGGTTTACCACGCGCCCGGACGGCACGATGCTCGGCGTTAAGGTGACCCCGCTCGCGGCGGCTGGCATCTATGTGCCGGGCGGTCGCGCGCAGTATCCCTCCACGGTGCTCATGAATGCCATTCCCGCCAAGGTTGCCGGCGTCAAGCGCGTGGTTATGGTGACCCCGCCGCAAAAAGACGGCCTGATCAGCCCCTACACGCTCGCCGCGGCAAAGCTCGGCGGCGTGGACGAAATCTATATGGTGGGCGGCGCCCAGGCCGTGGCCGCGCTGGCATACGGTACCGAGACCATTCCGCGTGTCGATAAAATCACCGGTCCGGGCAACGCCTTTGTCGCCGCGGCCAAGCAGATTGTCTCGGGCGACGTGGGAATCGACATGGTCGCTGGCCCCTCCGAGGTCTGCGTACTGGCCGATGCCACGGCCAAGCCCATGGTGGTCGCGGCAGACCTGATGGCCCAGGCCGAGCACGATCCGCTGGCAGCCTGCTATCTGGTGACTTGCGACGAGCAGTTTGCGCGCGAGGTCGAGGCTGGTATCGACATTCTGGTGGCGCAGTCGCCGCGTGCCGAGATCACGCGCGCCTCGCTCGACAACGAAGGCACCATCGTGGTGGTCGCCGATATGGCTGCCGCCGTCGAGGCCGTGAACACCGTGGCGCCCGAGCACCTGGAGCTGCACTGCAAGGATGCGATGGGCCTGCTTGGCGGCATTCGCAACGCCGGCGCCATCTTTGTGGGCGCTTGGAGCTCCGAGCCGCTTGGCGATTATGTTGCCGGCCCCAACCACACGCTGCCGACCGGCGGCACGGCCATGTTCTCCAACCCGCTTTCGGTCGAAGAGTTCGTTAAGCGCTCGAGTGTCATTTGCTATACACCCGAGGGCCTGCTCTCCGACGCTCCCGCCACACAGCGTTTAGCCGAGGCCGAGGGTCTGTGGGCACACGCGCTTTCCGCCGCTCTGCGTCGCCGCGTGCTGGAACAAGGCGAGGATGCCGTGAGCGTCGAGTCGCTGGCCGCGGCCGACCTGACCAAGGTTGCCTGGCCGGGCGATACGACCGCGACGGTTGCCGAGGGCGTGGACCTGGCGGCAGCAGGCGCAGATGGCGCTGGCGTGGCTGGCGAGGAGGCCTAACATGGCCGAGCTGACGCCTCGCATGAAGGAGCTCGTCCAGCCCTACTTGGCCGGCATTGAGCCCTATGATCCCAACTTTACGCCCACGCGCATCAACCTTTCGGCCAACGAGAACACCTATCCCGTGCCGGCCGGCGTGCGCGAGGCGGTCGACGCCGCCCTGGCTGCCACGCCGCTCAACCGCTATCCCGATCCCATGTCCAACGATCTGCGCGACGAGCTTGCTGCCTGGCATGGCGTGACGCGCGAGAGCATCTGCGTGGGAAACGGCGGCGACGAGCTGCTCTATAACTATCTGCTGGCGTTTGGTGGCGCGGGGAGGACCCTGCTCAACTGCCCGCCGTGCTTTAGCGAGTATGCGTTCTTTGCGTCTCTGTGCCAGACCGAGGTGCGCGACGTGTGGCGCGACCCGGCGACCTTTGAGCTCGACCAGGCAGCCGTGCTTGCGGCGGCACCCGAGTGCAACCTGGCCATCGTGACCTCGCCCAATAACCCCACGGGCGACGTGGCACCGCTCGACTTTGTCGCAGCGCTGTGCGATGCGTGCCCCGGCATGGTCATGGTCGACGAGGCCTACGTTGAGTTTGCCGACGATTCGTTTGGCGCGGCCACCACGGCGCAAGGCCTTATCGCCGAGCATCCCAACCTGGTGATTCTACATACGCTGTCCAAGGCGTTTGGCGCCGCCGGCACGCGTCTGGGCTATGTGATTGCGGCACCCGAGGTCGTCGACGTGTTCGCGGCGATTCGCCAGATCTATTCGGTCAACGTGCTGAGCCAGGCCGCCGCGCTTGCCTGCGTGCGTGCCCGTGATGCCTACACGCCCGTGGTGGCGCAGGCCGCATCCGAGCGCGAGCGCGAGCTGTGCGCCCTGCGCGCAATGGCTGCCGAGGGCCTGCCCGTGGAGGTATGGCCGAGCGCGGCGAACTTTGTGCTCGTGCGCACGCCGCATGCCACGCGCGTGCGCGAGCGTCTGCGCGACGAGTATTCAATTTTGGTGCGCGACTTTAGCTACGCGCCGGGGCTCGCGGACTGCCTGCGCATTACCGTGGGTACCCCGCAAGAAAACGACGAGGTACTGGTTGCGTTTGCCGCGCTGGTGAAGGAGGAGATGTAGATGGGCCGTTATGCCGAGGTGACCCGCAAGACGGGGGAGACCGACATTGTCGTAAAGCTCGACCTGGACGGATCTGGCGTGTGCGATATCTCGACCGGCGTGCCGTTTTTCGACCACATGCTCAACGCCTTTGGCCGCCATGGTTTGTTCGATCTGACGGTGCACGCGGTGGGCGACGTTGAGGTCGACGCGCACCACACCGTCGAGGACACGGGCATTGTGCTGGGCGAGGCGTTTTGCCACGCGCTGGGCGACAAGGCGGGTATTACGCGCTTTGCCGACGCGGCGATTGCCATGGACGAGACGCTCGTGATGGCCGCCGTGGACATTTCGGGTCGCGGCCAGGCCTATTGCGAGCTGCCCGTGCCGACCGAGCGCGTGGGCAGTTTTGATACCGAGCTGGCCGTTGAGTTCTTCTATGCCTTTGCGCGCGATGCCAAGCTCACGCTGCACGTGCGCGAGTTGGCGGGCGGCAACTCGCATCACATTATCGAGGCCGCCTTTAAGGCCGTGGGCCGCACGATGCGCCGTGCCTGCGAGCTCGATCCCCGCGTGCAGGGCATCCCCAGCACCAAGGGCTCGCTGTAACCGTCACAAGGGTAAAACCACCACGAAGATGCCTGTCCCCTTTGTGGTGGTTTTGGATGATGAGAAGTGGAGGGGTCGCGTGGGCGAACCGAAGATCGTGGTGGTCGACTACCACAAGGGTAACTTGTCGAGCGTCGTGCGCGGGCTTGCGCGCGCCGGTGCCGCCGCCTGCACGTCGGACGATCCGGAGCAGATCCGCAACGCGGACGGCCTGGTCATCCCGGGCGTGGGCGCGTTCTATGACGCGATCGCCTTTATGCGTCAGAGCGGCGAGGCGGACGCGGTGCTCGATGCCGTTGCCGCCGGAACTCCGCTGCTCGGCATCTGCCTGGGCCTTCAATTATTTTTTGAGCGCGGCAACGAGGGCGTGCCGGCGGACGAGGGTGCGGACGCGGAGGACGATGCCTCCGAGCAGGCCGGTGGCCCCTGGGTCGATGGCCTGGGCATCATGCGCGGCTCGTGCACGCGCCTGGAGTCGAGCCGTCTGAAGGTCCCGCACGTGGGCTGGGACCAGGTGCGCATGACGCCCGCCGGTGCGGCCGATCCGTTGCTTGCCGGTTTTGCCGAGGGCGCCAACATGTATTTCACTCACAGCTACGCGGTGGCCGACGACGTCGATGCCGCCGATGTGTTGGCGCGCACGCACTATACACGGAGCTTCCCGTGCATCGTGCGCCACGGCAACGTGTGGGGCTGCCAGTTCCATCCCGAGAAATCCTCTGCGCTGGGTCAGCGCATCCTTAAGAACTTCGTGAGCATCGTCGAGGGGGCCGGCCGATGATTCTGTTTCCCGCAATCGATTTGATCGGCGGCAAGGTCGTGCGCCTGGAGCGCGGCGACCGGAGCCGCTGTAAGGTGTATTCTGACGACCCCGTGGCCGTTGCCCGCTCCTTTGCCGAGCAGGGCGCGAGCTGGGTGCACGTCGTCGACCTGTCCGCTGCCTTTGGCGAGGACGAGGACGCGTGCGCTGCCAACTCGGCAGCGATTAAGGCCATCTGCGGCGTCGACGGTCTGTCCGCGGACGTGGGCGGCGGCGTTCGTTCGCTCGCGCGCATCGACGAGCTGGCCGGCTACGGCGCGCGTCGCATCGCGCTAGGCACGGTGCTCGTGACCGAGCCGGGATTTGCCGAGGTGGCGGCGCAAGGCTTTGGCGAGTTACTGGTGGCAGACATTGCCGCCCGTGACGGCCAGGTCAAGGTGAATGGTTGGCGCGACGGCGCGGGTGTGGCGCTCGACGACGCCGTGGCGCAGCTCACCGAGCTGGGCTTTAAGCATCTGGTGTATACCGACATCGCGCGCGATGGCATGCAGACGGGCATCGACGTGGCGGCGTATCGCCATGTGGCCGAGGTCGCGGGCTTTCCCGTCGTGGCTTCGGGCGGCATCTCGACGCTCGACGATATCCGCGCACTGGCCGCGGTGGGCGAGGATGCCATCGAGGGTGCCATTACCGGTCGTGCGCTCTACGAGGGCAACTTTACGCTGGCCCAGGCGTTGGCCGCCGCCCGAGGGAAGGAGTAGCCCATGCTTGCCAAACGCGTGATTCCCTGTCTGGATGTTAAGGACGGCCGCGTGGTCAAGGGCGTCAACTTTGTGAGCCTGCGCGATGCGGGCGATCCGGTGGAGCTGGCGCGCGCCTACGACCGCGAGGGTGCAGACGAGGTCGTCTTCCTGGACATTACCGCGACGAGCGACAACCGCGCGACGACCATCGAGATGGCGGCGCACGCGGCCGAGGAGCTCGTTATTCCCTATACCGTGGGCGGCGGTTTCCGCGACTTGGCGGGCATGCGAACCATGGTTGCCGCCGGTGCCGACAAGGTGTCGCTTAACTCTGCCGCCGTGCGCGATCCGTCGTTGATCAGCCAGGCCGCCGCGGCGTTTGGCAGCCAGGCCGTGGTCGTGGCGATTGATGCCAAGCGCGTGGGCCTGCCCGGTCAGCCGGATGCCGACAAGTGGGAGGTCTTCACGGCGGGCGGTCGCAACGCCACGGGTATCGATGCGGTGGCGTGGGCCGAGGAAGCGGCTCGTCGCGGCGCCGGTGAGATCTTGCTCACCAGCATGGATCGCGACGGCACCAAGGCTGGCTTCGACCTGGCACTCACCCGCGCCGTGGCGCGCGCGGTGCCGATCCCGGTGATCGCAAGCGGCGGCGTGGGCACGCTCGAGCATTTTGCCGAGGGCGTGATCGAGGGCGAGGCCGATGCCGTGCTGGCGGCCAGCGTCTTTCACTTTGGAACTTTCAGCATTCGCCAGGTGAAGGAGTATATGGCCAGCCAAGGCATCCCTGTGAGGCTGGACTTCTAGTGCTGCGGCTTGCCCAGGCACCGCATCTTGCCGCTCAAACCGTCGCTCGCGTACCAAAGTACGCGTCGCTCCTCTTTCGCGACAACCTGCGGCACCTGGACAACCCTCGCCGACCTGCGATGTTTACGGTAATTACTTGGGAGAAATGATGACTGAGGTAATAGAAGCGTCTGATCTTACGTACGACGCCCGCGGGCTGATTCCTTGTGTGGTTCAGCAGCATGACACCGGTGAGGTGCTTATGGTTGCTTGGATGAACGAGGAATCGGTGGGGCTGACGCTCAAGACCGGGACCACGTGGTTTTGGAGTCGCAGCCGTCAGGAGCTCTGGAACAAGGGCGCGACGAGTGGCAACATGCAGGAGGTCAAGGAGCTCTGGGCCGACTGCGATAGCGATACGCTGCTGGTCAAGGTGGACTCACCGGGCCCGGCCTGCCATACCGGCAACCGTACCTGCTTCTTTAAGCGCGTGGAAGGGGGAGTGCGATGAAAGTCGTGACGCCGTTCGAGGTCGCCGAATGCAACACCGAGCTCCTCCGCGCGGGCGTGCCATGCCGCGTGCACCTGACTGATGCCTGCGGGGCGCAGTCGCTTTGGCTCGAGGCCGAGAAGGAAAGGCTCGATGAGGCCCATGCCGTCATCGTCGAGTTCTTTGAGAAAAAGGGCGCAAAGCCTCGGTTCGATGAGGCCGGTACCTACTTTACGCTGCAGTAACGAGAGGAAATAACCATGGGAGTCAGAACAGCTAACGTGCAGCCGGGAAACATCGGTGAGACGCTGACGGGACTGGCCGAGGTGATTCACAGTCGTCGCGACGCATCGCCGCAGGAGAGCTATACCGCGCGTCTGCTGACCGACGTCGAGGACGAGCTTCTCAAGAAGCTTGCCGAGGAGGCGAGCGAGGTGATCATGGCCTGCAAGGATAACGACCACGATCACATCCGCTACGAGGCCGGCGACCTGATCTACCACCTGCTCGTGACGCTCGAGCGCTACGGCATCACCCTCGACGAACTGGCCGGCGAACTCAACGCCCGCCGCCACTAGTCATTGGGGACGTTCTTAAACGACTAGTTAGGCGAGGGGCGTGGATTCCCATTCGCCGGTGGGGTGGGGGATATCGAAGGCCCGGTAGCCGCAGTCGTAGGCGTGGGCCTGGGCCTCGCGGATGTTCCAGCAGATGTCGCAGGCGCGGTGCGCGTCCGAGCCAAAGGTGATGGGCACCTCGGCATGGGCGAAGCGGCGCAACAGCCCGGTCGCGGGGTAGTAATCGTCGAGCCCCTTGCGCGGTGCGGCGGTCGAGACCTCAACGCGGCGACCCGTATCGTGGGCGCATTCGGCCATCTGCTCCCAAAACGGCGCGGGGTCAAAGTCGGGTGCAAAGCCGTCCTTCGAAAAGCGCATGACCAGGTCGGGATGGGCCATCGCGTCAAAGTTGAGTGAGCTTTCGCAAGCACGGCACCAGTCGTCGACGTAGCACTCCCACACGCCGCGCACGCCTAAGTTTTCCCAAACATGCAAGTTGGTATCGTCGTCGATCCAACCGCAAAGGGAATCGGGTGTATCGGGGCGCGCGACGTCCTCTGTCCCTGCCGTGCCCGCGGCGCCTGCCGCAATATCGCCCGGGTTGCCAATCCAGTGCACGCTGCCCAGACGTACGACGGCGCCCTGGGACCAGTGCTCTACCAAGGGCTCGCAGCCCTCGTACCAATCGCATTCAAAACCGTAGATAAAGGTGAGCTCCGGCGCAATCTGCGCGGCGAGTTTGCGGGCGTCCTCAAAGGCCAAACGATGTGCCGGCAAGTCGCCCTCGACGACCTGCACCTCGCAGTTAGCATCCACACTGGCGGGCAGGGTAAGGTGGTCGGTCGAGACCATGACGCGGCAGCCGGCGGCAGCAGCGGCACGGACGTTGTCCTCGAACGAGGCGTGCCCGTCCGAGAACGAGGTATGGGTATGGCAATCGACCAGCGGGCAGGCGGGCATGGCGACTCCTTTGCATTTGGTGAATCCGCTCCATTGTAATGGTGCAGCTCTCAACACGCCGCGCACGCCGGGTGCCGAAATCGAGTGGAAAGGCGGGGCGGCGCGTGCCGGCGCCGGCGACTACTTGCTTCGTGCCGCCGCGCGTTTGGCCTGCACTGTTACCATCGCGTGTCTCACGGCGGTGATGGGGCGATAGCGGATCATACGCGGTCCCGACCAACGCATAACCTCGCGGATCTTCTCGCGCATGGCAGGCCGGTAACAATGCGAAGGACATGCCGAGCAAAATGTCTTGGTGCCCATGTGCGGGCAGTGCTCAATGCGCGCGATGGCGTATTTCTGCAGCTCGGCGCATTCGGGGCAGAGCGTAATGGTTCGAAGGCCGAGTTTCACGCGCACGGACTCATCGCCGCCAGCCTGTTCGACCACATGCCCGCCGCCATGATGCCCACGACACCACAGCGCAATCATCTGCGACACCATTTGGGCCTCACGCTCACGTTTGCGTGCTAGCTCCGGTGTGTCGACTGGGCGCGCCATTAGCTCAGCCTCCCGTGCTCGACCGAAAGCGAGAAATCGGCAAACGCGCAGGTGCTGGCACGGTGGCTCACGAGCACAATGGTCTTGCCGCGGCGCTTGAGCTCGTCGATTGCCTGCATCACGGACGCCTCGTTGAGAGCATCGAGCGCGCTGGTGGGTTCGTCGAGCAAGATGAAGGGTGCGTCGTTGAGGAAGATGCGCGCAAGGCCGATGCGCTGGCGCTCGCCGCCCGAAAGCGAGTCGCCCAGCTCGGCAACGGGCGTGTCGAGTCCCTGCGGCAGACGGTCGATGAGCGTGGTGAGTGAGGCGGAGCGGCAAGCGTCGAGCAGCTCGGCATCGGTGGCGTTGGCGTGCGCGACCAGCAGGTTCTCGCGTACGGTGCCGCAGAACAGATGCGTGTCCTGGGTCATATAGGCCTCGTGGCTGCGCAGGCTCGCCGTGTTGATGTGGCGGGCATCGACGCCGCTCACCGTGATGGTGCCGGCTGCGGGGTCCCAAAAGCGCATGAGCAGCTTAAGCAGCGTCGACTTGCCCGAACCCGAGCGCCCCATGATGCAGGTCATGGTACCGGGCGCAAAGGTGCAGGTCACGTCGTCGAGGATGAGACTCGCAGCGGTGTCGTTCGCGACCTGCTCTGTGGCGCCCGCACCGCCCGCGTCCACGCCGCCCACATAGCTAAAGCTCACATGCTCGGCTGCGGCGCCGGCAAACTCAACGTTCTGTCCATCGGCGACCTCGGCGCACTGGGGCTGCTCGTCGAGCAAATCGAGCACGCGTGCGCCCGAGGCGAGCGTCTCCTGCAGTGAGGCGCCCAGGCGGCTCACGGCCATCACCGAGCCAAACGACGACACAAAGGTAAAGACGGCGACAAACGCTGCGGCAAAGTCAATCGTTCCCGCAGCCACCAGCTGCAGCGCACGCCCGAGCATCACCAGATTAGCCACAAGAATAAGCGCATCGGCTACGGCCTCGCTGACCGCCTGGCGGCGCTTGAGGCGCGCGTCCACGGCGCCGACTTGCTCGGTCAGCTTGCCCAGGGCACGGCTGCGATCGGTGCCACCGGCAAACTGGATGGTCTCGCCCGCGCCGCGCAGACTGTCGAGTACAAAGGCGCCCAGCTTACCGGCGCCCTCGCGGCTCTGGCGGCCGGTGGTGCCGCATGCCTTGGCCGAGGTCAGGGGCAGCAGCACGCCCAGGACCGCGTAGGCCACGAGCGCGATGCCCGCGAGCTCGGGGCTCACAGCCAGCAAAAAGCCCTCAAACACAACGGTGCAGACCAGAGCTATGGCAATGGGCGAGATGGTGTGCGCGTAGAAGACCTCGAGCAGCTCGATATCCGAGGTGACCAGGCTCACGAGCTCGCCCTTGCCGCGGCCCTCGAGCTTGGCGGGGGCGAGCTGGCGCAGGGCGCCAAACACCAGGTCGCGAATGTGTGCGAGCAGACGGAATGCGATGTAATGGTTGCAGAGCTGCTCGCCGTAGTGGAGCGGCCCGCGCGCGATGCCGCAGGCGGCACAGGCCGCGCATGTGACGATAAGACCAAGCCCCAAGGCGTTGCGGCCCAGCGCGGCCATAAGGCCAAGGGCGCCAAAGGCCGGCACGAACGCGGCGGTGAGCATGCCAATGCTGCCCAGCGCGACGGCTAGCACAAGCCAGCCGGCAAGCGGTCGGACGAGCCCCATCATGCGCCACATGATGGACGGCGCCGAGCGACGGGCGCGGCCGGAGTCAGGCACCGCGGCAGCGGAAGACGAGCCGGCACCGTTGAGGCCATCGGTACGGGCGGTGCTGCCGTCAACAGCCTCAACCGCGCCGGCATCCTCGGCATCACCCTCCGCATACGCATATGCCGAGAGCTGCTCCTGGCTGTTCCACATGCGCGCATAGGCGCCCGCGGTTGCCAAGAGCTCGCCGTGAGTCCCGCGCTCGGCAATGCGACCGCGTTCCAGCACCAGAATCTGGTCGGCGTCCACGATCGTCGACAGGCGGTGTGCCACCACAATTACAGTGTGCTCGCCGGCAAGCGATGCGATGACCTCGCCGATCGCGGCTTCGCTCGCAGCGTCCACATTGCTCGTAGCCTCGTCAAACACATAGATCGGCGAGTCGTGCAGCAGGGCGCGTGCCATGCACACGCGCTGGCGCTGGCCACCCGAAAGGTTGGTGCCGCCCTCGTTAATCACCATGTCGAGCCCGCCGTTGGCCTGCACAAAGGCCGCCACGCGCGTGCGGCCGAGCGCGCGCAAAAGCTCGGCGTCGGTGGCGTTGGGCTGGGCGAGCAGCAGGTTGTCGCGCAGGGTGCCGGCAAACAGGTAGCCGTTGGTGGGCACCAGCGTGACGGCGCGCATGAGTGAGGCGGCCGTGGCATCGCGCAGCTCGACGCCGCCAATGCGAACGCTGCCACGGTAGGCACCCTTGCGGCCCGCGATAATCCCCGCGAGCGTGGACTTGCCGCCGCCGCTTTCGCCCACGAGTGCCACGAGCGAGCCGTGCGCAATGGTCGCGCTGGCGCTGTCCAGCACCGTGCGGTTGCCGTATGCATAGCTCACGCCCGCGAGCTCGATATCGCCGCGACCGTCAAGCTCAACATCGCCGCGCTCGGGCTCGGGCGTATCCAAAATGCCAAACATGCGGCGCGAGGCGGCCATGCCGTTCATGGCCGTGTGGAACAGCGATCCCAGGCGGCGCATGGGCAAAAAGAACTCCTGCGACAGAAAGACGATGAGGAAGGCCGCCTCAAAGCCAATCTTGCCCGTGGCGAGCTGCAGCGCGGCTACGATAATGCCGAGCGCGGCGCCCATTTAGACGACCAGGTCCATAACGCAAATGGAGCGCAGCTGCATCACCAGCAGGCGCATGGTCGCTGTGCGGAAACGCTCGGACTCGGCGTTGATGCGCTCGTGCCAGCTGCGATCGGCCTGGTAGACCTTAAGGGTGGTGAGACCCTGCACGGCCTCCAGGAACATGCCGCCCAGATCGACATAGCTGCCCCAGTACTCGGCACCGATCTTTTTGGCGTTGCGCATGACCATCATGATGGAGACGGGGATGACCGGAACGCAGGCGAGCAGCAGCGCGGCAGGAAGACCCGCCTGGCCCACGAGCAGTACAAACAGCGTGATGGGTGCCAAGCCGGCAAAGAAGAGCTGCGGCAGGTAGCCGCCAAAGTACACCTGGAGTTGCGTGGCGCCCTCGACGCTGGTCTGGACGGCCTCGGCGGTGGGGACGGTCTCGGTGTAGGAGGGGCCGAGTGCGGTGAGCTTGTCGTAGACGAGCGAGCGCACGCGGCGGACGGCCTCGAACGCGGCCCTGTCGCCGGCGCGTTGGGCCAGGTAGATGGAGGCGGCGCGCGCGATGATGGCGGCGGCGAGCGGCGAGGCCGCCTGTGCGAGGGCATCGACGGCGAGCGCGGCGGAAAGGCCGTCCGTGACGATGCCGCCCAAGATGCGCGCAAGCACCCACATCACCGTGATGTTTGCCATGAGCGCGATCCACTTAAACAGGACGCTTGCCATAATGTAGGGCGTTGCCTGCGGAACCAGGGAGAAGAGCCGCTTCTCGAACATGAAACCTCCTATGCCGTAACGGTGCCGGTCGGGGTCCTCGGCAGCCGCTTAGTTAGCCAAATGCAACTAGAGTAGCATCGTGCAGCCTGTAAGTATGCCGAGGGTAATTTTTTGGCCGATGAACTGCGTAGAAAGTTCAAAATTGTTGAGTGTAGTGAACTTTGTGGTGGACGGAGTGCGAGCGCAATTCTGATCGTGCGCGGCCCCGCTCCAAAACATGTACATCAGCCTCCAAAAGCTGCAAAAAATGACATGTTTGGAGGCTGGCGTACATGTTTGGATAGGGGCGAGGGCGGCGACGGACGAAAGTCACGCCTGTGCCACGTCCGATGTGCTAGCGTTTGGGTGAATAAAACGAGCCCGTGCGGAAAGGATCCGGACCGTATGCAACGTGGAAGTACATCTCCGCTGTCCCGCGAGACCGATGCACCCGAAACTATCGTCAAGCTGGAGTGCGACATCGACGATGCGTCGCCCGAGGTGCTCGCCTATGCCGCGGACCGCCTGCGCGAGGCGGGCGCCCGCGAGGTGCACTGGTTGCCTCTCTACTGCAAAAAAGGCCGCCCCGGTTGGCAGCTGCAGGTAATCTGCGCCCGCGAGGACATTGACCGTCTGCAGACGATTATCTTTTTGGAAACCACCACGAACGGCATCCGTCGCCAGGTGATGGAACGCGTCTGCCTGCCGCGTCGTTTTGAGCAGGTAGCGACGCCTTGGGGCGAGGTGGCCGTCAAAGTAGCCACCCTGCCCGACGGCAGCGAGCGCGCGGCACCCGAGTACGAGGATTGTGCCCGTCTTGCCCGCGAGCACAACGCGCCGCTCCAGCGCGTGATGCAGGCGGCTCAGAGCGCGGCGCTGCGATTTGAGTGATGCGGGCGAGTGACGTGCCGCGCCAATCCAATTAACCCCACCGAAAGGACCACCCATGAAATACCTCATCGCCTCCGACATCCACGGCTCGGCATACTGGACCGAGCGCCTGGTCGCCGCTATCGAATCCGAGCAGCCCGACCGCATCGTTCTGCTGGGCGACCTGCTCTACCACGGCCCGCGCAACGACCTGCCGCGCGACTATGCCCCCAAGCGTGTGATTCCGCTGCTCAACGCCCTGGCCGACCGCATCATCGCGGTGCGCGGCAACTGCGACGCCGAGGTCGACCAGATGGTCCTCGACTTCCCCGTCATGGCCGACTACGCCACGCTGTTCGACGAGACCGGCCGCGAGCTGTTCCTGACGCATGGCCACGTCTTTGGCGCTGGCATGCATAACAGCGTTGATCACGCGCCCGCGCTGCCCGAGGGCTCCGCGCTCGTCTACGGCCACACGCACATCAAGGTTAACGAGGCAAGCGAGGCGCACCCGGGCCTGTGGCTCTTCAACCCCGGCAGCGTGAGCATTCCCAAGGACGGTACGCACAGCTATGGCATCTACGAGGACGGCGCGTTCCGTCACGTGATCCTGGAGGAGGAATAACCATGGCAGAGCAGCTGGCTCAGCAAAATGCCGAGGGCTCGCGCGACCTGTCCACGCTGGTAGACGCGTCGGCCGAGCTGCAGCATCTGGTGCAGACCATCTGGCGCCTGCGTCAGCCCGACGGCTGCCCGTGGGACCGCGAGCAGACGCACCGCAGCATTGGCAAGAACATGATCGAGGAAGCCTACGAGGCGCTCGACTGCATCGAGGCCGACGACGCGGCACACCTGCGCGAGGAATTGGGCGACGTGCTCATGCAGGTCGTACTGCATGCGCAGATTGCGGCGGATGCCGGCGAGTTTTCGCTGGCCGATGTGGCGCGCGATATCGACGCCAAGCTCATCCGTCGTCACCCGCACGTGTTTGGCGATGCGGATGCCGACAACTCCGACGAGGTGCTCAAGATTTGGGACGAGGTCAAGCTTGCCGAGAAGGCCGCCAAAGACCAGGCCGTGGCGGCAGTCGGGGCCGCACCCGAGGGTCTGCTCGACGGTGTGCCCACGCACCTGCCGGCGCTGATGCAGGCTCAGAAGGTGTCGCGCAAGGCGGCTGCCGTGGGCTTTGAGTGGGAGACGGTCCAGGACGTGTGGGACGAGGTTGCCGAGGAGCGTGCCGAGTTTGAGGCCGAGGCTCCCGGTTCTCCCGAGCGCGAGATGGAGTTTGGCGACCTGCTCTTTGCCCTGGTCAACGTTGCGCGCAAGGAGGGAATTGACGCCGAGAGCGCCCTGCGTGCCAGTACGGCAAAGTTCCGCCGCCGCTGGGCCGCGATGGAGCAGATGGCGGCCGACGCCCACGTGGATCTGGCCGAGCTTTCGACCCACGGCCTCAATGACCTCTGGGATGCCGCAAAGGCAGAGGAGTAAGACTGCGGGGGCGACGGGACGGACTTGTCCCATCGCCCCTATTATTTTTAAAAAGATTGTATCCCTTGGCTAACTTAGGGCATAATGCAAAAAGTGCGATAAGGCTAACTTATGAACCTGCGCGCCGCTGTAGCGTGCAAGCCGTGTCGCCAAGCATTCAACCCGTTTCCAAGTGAGAGGGAGACAACATGAGCGATATTTTGGACGTCTACGGTCGCGAGGTGCTCGACAGCCGCGGCAATCCCACCGTCGAGGTCGAGGTCGTGCTCGAGGACGGCAGCTTTGGCCGCGCAATGGTGCCTTCGGGTGCTTCGACCGGCGCCTTTGAGGCATGTGAGCTGCGCGACGGCGACAAGGGCCGCTATCTGGGCAAGGGCGTTTCGCAGGCCGTCGAGCACGTCAATAACGAGTGCGCTAACGCCGTCGTGGGCCTCGACGCCTTCGACCAGCGCGCCGTCGATGCCGCGCTGATTGCCGCGGACGGTACCCCCAACAAGACCAAGCTCGGTGCCAACGCCATCCTGGGCGTGTCGCTGGCCGTCGCCCGCGCCGCTGCCGAGTCGGCGGGCCTGTCGCTGTACCAGTACCTGGGCGGCGTCAACGCCCACCTGCTGCCCACGCCTATGATGAATATCCTCAACGGTGGCGTCCATGCCGACAATAACGTTGACTTCCAGGAGTTCATGATCATGCCGGTGGGCGCCCCGAGCTTTGCCGAGGGCCTGCGTTGGTGCGCCGAGGTCTACCACACCCTCAAGGGCGTGCTGCACGAGGCCGGCCTGGGCGGCGGCGTGGGCGACGAGGGCGGCTTTGCGCCCAACCTCAAGACCAATGCCGAGCCGTTCGAGTACATCACCAAGGCCGTGGAGAAGGCCGGCTTTAAGCCCGGCGTCGACTTCATGTACGCCATGGACCCGGCCTCGACCGAGTTCTACAACGCCGAGACCGGCATGTACGAGCTCAAGGGCGAGGGCGTGGAGTACACGAGCGCCCAGATGGTTGATTACTGGGAAAAGCTCGTCGACACCTATCCCATCATCTCCATCGAGGACGGCATGGCCGAGGAGGACTGGGACGGCTGGGTTGAGCTCACCCGTCGCATTGGCAACAAGGTGCAGCTGGTGGGCGACGACCTGTTCGTCACCAACACCGAGCGCCTTAAGAAGGGCATTGAGCTGGGCGCCGCCAACGCGATCCTGGTCAAGGTCAACCAGATCGGTACGCTCACCGAGTCGCTCGAGGCCATCGAGACCGCCAAGGAGGCCGGTTACGCCTGCATCGTGAGCCACCGCTCCGGCGAGACCGAGGACTCCACGATCGCCGACCTGGTCGTGGGCGTCAACGCCGGCCAGATCAAGTCGGGCGCCCCGTGCCGCAGCGACCGTATCGCCAAGTACAACCAGCTCATCCGCATCGAGGACGAGCTTGAGGGCAGCGCGCACTACGCCGGCAAGGCCGCGTTCTACAACATTCGATAAACAGACGAGCTTGGCGGGGAGGGACAGACTCGGCTTTGCCCCGCTTCAGTTAGATGCTACAGAGCGCTATCGGGCGCTGGGCCGTATGGCTCAGCGCCTTTTTTATGTCGAGCAAAGGCTGGCGAAGGCGGTGCGCATGCTCGTGCTATAACTAAAGGACTTAGCGCAAACAAACCTCAACCGCACAAGGCGCACATGGATCAGATTTACGACAACAGGTACTATTCCGCCGGTTCGCGCGAGCCGTCGCCTCGCCCTGCGCGCACGGTGCAGCTCGGTGGGTCCGCCTACGCCGGCGCCGACCGCTCCACGCAGCGCCCGACAAGTACCTCGCGCCCCAATGCTCAAGTGAATACTTCGACAGATGGACCAGTACGTCCGACACGTTCGTCGCATTCGTCGCGTCCGTCGGCCCAGACGCACGACAAATCGAGCAGACCTTCGAGCCGTCTTTCGGGCTCGGACTTTATGCGCTACGCCAACGACAATGCGGTGGTCAAGGCGATCTATGACTTTACGCATGGATCTCTGCGCCCGCTGTTTATCGGTATCGTGGTGGCGCTGGCGCTCGTGAGCCTGTATTTCCCCGTGCGCGACCTGTACGTGGCAAAACGCTCGAGCGACATCTTGGTCAAGCAGGTTGAGATTCGCGAGCAATATAACGACGAGCTGCAAAAAAGCGTCGAAAAGTTGCTCTCGGAGGAGGGTATCAAGGACGCGGCGTCCGAGGACCTGGGCCTGGTGATGCCCGGCGAGAAGAAGATTGACGTGCTAGGCTTGGACGACGATTCGGACTCGTCGTCGAGCAAAAAGTCCTCAAACGCCAAGAAGGCCAGCGAAGTGGCCAAGGAAATCGAAGAAGTCGGCAAGGACGCGCCGTGGTACATCCAGGCGCTCGACATGCTGTTTGGGTTTAACGGCGTCGAGGGTCAAACGGTCGTGTCCAACGGCAAATAGCGCCCGGAGGGGAGCCCGCAATGACAAATTGCAAACGCTATAAGGTGGCCGCGATCGACCTGGGAACGGTGTCGTCGCGACTGGTGTTGGCCCAGGTCGAGGGCGGGGCGATTGTGGAATCGTCCAAGCATACCGAGATTACCGACCTGGGCGAGGGCGTGGACGCGACGGGGCGCTTTTGCGAGGCGGCTGTCGAGCGTGTGCTCGCTGCGTGTCACATGTTTGTGGACGAGGCCCGTGCCTTTGGGGCCGTGTGCGTCTGCACCACCTGCACGAGTGCCGCGCGCGATGCGTCCAATGCCGCGCTGCTGCTGGACGGCCTGCGCGATCTGGGGCTTGAGCCACAGGTGATTCCGGGTGAGGTCGAGGCGCGCCTGACGTTTTTCGGCGTGGCGCACGACTTTGCCGGCGAGCGCATCATTGTTGCCGATTCGGGCGGCGGATCCACGGAGCTCGCGACTGGCGTGTACGCGCCGGAGCGCGGCGTCTTTGCGCTGGAGGGAACGCGCTCGCTGGACATCGGTTGTCGCCGCGTGACGGAGCGCTTTTTCTCCGCGTTGCCGCCTGCGGATGGCGAGCTTGCTGCCGCTGCCGCGTGGGCAGGCGAGCAGTTTGCCGCCTATTTTGAAGGCCTGCCCAGCGACTTTGAGCGCGCCGAACGCCTCGTTGCGGTGGGCGGCACCGTCACCACGCTCGTGGCACTCGTTCACGAGCTGGAGCCGTATGATTCGAGCTTTGTGCACCTGCGCGAGCTTTCGATGGAGCAGGTTTCGGCTGCCATCGAGCGTATGTCCGCGCTGGATGTTGCGGGCATTGCCGCGTTGCCGGGCGTACAGCCCAAGCGCGCGGGCGTGATCTTGGCTGGTGCCGTGGTGATTCGCGAGCTTATGCGAGCCGGCGGCTACGACATGCTCACCGTAAGCGAGAACAGCCTCCTCGCCGGCATGGCCGCCACCATCAACGAGGTTCTCGACGGCGCGACCCCCACCATCGCCTGGACCCCGAGCCTGAGCACCCTTTAAAAGTAGTCAAAAAGCTCTGTCCCAAATGAGCTGCTCTGCAGTTGACGGCACCTAAAAGAAACGAGCCCGCATCCCTTGGGGACACGGGCTCGTAGACAATACGTGGTAGGGGCGGTGGGACGTCTGCGCATTTGCTGCGCAAATGCGCACCGGCTTCGGCCGCCTGTCGGCGCCCTCGCCGGCTCGCTACGGACGCTGCGCGTCCGCTTGACGCTCGCCCCCTCGCGGGTTCGAGCCCCACCGGCGTCCAAAAGAAACGAGCCCGCATCTCAAAGGGACACGGGCCCGTAAAAGCCATATGGTAGGGGCGGTGGGACTCGAACCCACAATCCTTGCGGCGAGAGATTTTAAGTCTCCTGCGTATGCCAATTCCGCCACGCCCCCGTGAGACTAGAAGTCTAGCACAAGCCGTCCGTTACGCGTTGACGGCCATCGAGTGCTGGCCTGACTTTTCCAAGTACTCGGCAAACTTGGCTTCGTCGCCCTTGTTCTGGTACTGCAGGGCCAGCAGGTACTCCAAGCGGCAGCGCTTGACCGGGTCGTCGCCGACATCCTCGAGCATGCGCTCCAGCTCGGGAATGTCGTTGTGACGCTTGAGGATCATCGTGTCGTACATCAGCTGGCACTCGTGCGCGACCGCCTCGGCCTGACCGCCCTCAAAGCCCTTGATTTCGTGCAGCAGCTCCTTGGACTTTTTGCGGTCCTCCTGGCCAACGTAGTAGTTAAAGGCCTTGATCACCAGGTCGACGCGCTGCATCTTGGGCAGGTTGAGTCCCAGCAGCAGGTCGAACATCTCGCCGGCGCGCTCGTGGTCCTCGCGCAGCAGATAGGAGTTCAGACGCAGGTAGTCGCGGTTGTAGCGCGGGTACAGCATGCTGGTGAGTTTGCCGTCGAGCAAACGATCGAACTCGTCCCACTGTTTGGCGGCCATCAACTGTTGCAGGCGTTTAAACGTAGTGCGTTTTTTGACGCTAAAGAACACCGACACGGCGATACAGATGATAACGACGGCGGTCCAGAGTGTGCGGGAATCGGGCATGTTAGGATCCTTAGTCGCTCATAAAGCGAGCGGTATGACAACACGTACTAGATGTATTATACGCAGCGCACAAGCAAACTGGCATAAAAGCTCATCGAGGCTGAGTGCCATCGCTCGCTGCGGTACACTTACCTAAAGTAAACCATGAAGGGAGACATTACCTATGAAGAAGATCGTTTTGGCTTGCGGTGCTGGCGCTGCTACTTCCACGCTCGTTGCCCAGAAGGTCGCTACCATGCTCGACGCCAACGGTTATGCCGGCAAGTATGAGATCGTGCAGTGCGCCATCTCTGAGGCCAAGGACGCTTGCGACGAGGGCGCCGACCTGCTGATCGCCACCACCGTTGCCCCCGAGGGCCTCACCTGCCCGTACGTGAGCGGCGTGCCCTTCATGACCGGCATGAACCGCGTCGCTGCCGAGAAGGCCGTCCTCGACGTCATGGCTCAGTAGGCGCTGACTGTATGAGTGAGCAGAACGCCAATCCGGTCGAGCTCTTTGGCATGCGCGTTGCCCATGTGGGCATTAACGCCACCGACCCGGCAGATGCCCTGGAGATCGCGGAGCTGTTCTCGACGATGATGGGCCTGCCCGTTATCGAGACCCCGGTTTCGTACTTTAACGATTCGCTGATCGAGGTCATGAAGCAGAACGGTCGTGGCACCAAGGGCCACATCGGCTTTGCCGTCAACGACATCGATGCGGCCGAGAAGTGGTTTGCCGAGCGCGGGCTCGAGGTCAACGAGGAGTCGCGCGTGCTGCTGCCCGACGGCGGCACCAAGCTCGTGTACTTTAAGCGCGAGTTCGCCGGCTTCGCCGTGCACCTGTGCCGCGAGTAGCGCACAGGCTGCTATAGCTAACGAAAAATGGGGTAAGGCCACGTGGCCTTACCCCATTTTTAATGCCGAGAGGGTGACTGACGGGCTGCCGTAAAACGAAGGTGAATGCTTTTCCGCGAAGTGAACGAGTGAAATCGGACCCCTGGAGCATCGACACTTTGGAGGCACCGTTTCCTGCGGTTTCGTAAGGTTTTTCCTGCGGTTTTGGCGTCAAAAAGTGTGGATGCTTCGGGGGTCCAAAATAGGTCGTTCACTTCGCGGAAAAGCATTTACCTTCGATTCGTGAGAGACGCCCCTACCGCGGCAGGCGAATCGTAAAGCGGCTGCCGACGCCCTCGACTGAGGTCACGCCGATGACACCGCCATGGCTGTCGACGATCCACTTGGCAATGGCGAGCCCCAGACCCGAGCCCTGCGCGCCGGCATCGCGTGCGTTGTCGGCGCGATAGAACCGTTCAAACGCGTGAGCTGCGGATTCCTGGTTCATGCCGATACCCTCGTCCTCAACACTTATGTCGATCGTGCCCGCGCCCGCATCCGGCGTCACGCCAAACGAGATGGATGTGCCCGCGTCCGAATACTTGGCGGCGTTCTGCACGATCACGCGCAGAGCCTGCTTCACGAGCGCCACGTCAACGGGCGCGTCGCAGCGCGGGTCGCTGGTAAGTGCGGCATCGTACGCCAGTCGATATGTGTGCGCGGCATCGATCATCTGCGATTCCTCGCATACCTCGCCGACCAGTGCGGCCAGGTTGGTATTCGCACGCCGCAGGACCGTGCGCCCGGCATCGCCGCGTGCCAAAAACAGCAGCTGCTCCACGAGCTCCTGCATATGCTCGCTTTCGGCCTTGAGCGAGGCAATGGACTCTGCCAGCACGTCCGGGTCGTCTTTGCCCCAGCGGTCGAGCATGTTCACGTAGCCCTGAATCACCGCGATGGGCGTGCGCAGCTCGTGGCTCGCATCGTTGACAAAGCGCATCTGCTGCAGCTTGGCCTCTTGCATCTGGCGCAGTAGGCGGTTGAGTGCAACCTCGATGCTTGCCAGGTCGGCGTCGCCGGTAGTGACGCTCGGCGAGTCGACGCTTGCGCGCTCGATGGCCTGCTCCAGTGTTTCCATCTTGCCGCCGGAGAGCTGCATGCGGCCGAGTTCGTCCACGCGCAGGGCCAGATCGTTGAGCGGCGCCATGGTGCGGCGCACGCGGCGGGCGCCGCCGAGCATGTTGAGCACGCTGATGACCTGCCCACCTGCAACGACAAGATAGAGGGGCCACAGCGCGATGAGGTCCTGCGCGAGGGGGAAGGTCTTGGTGGTGCGCGCAAGCTCGACGGTATAGGTGAGCGTGGCGGTGTCCCAGCCGTGCGCGGGCGTCAGCGACATGCCGCGAACGGTGGCGCTGGGGATCCATCCTGCGGTAAACGCGCCGTTGGGCAGCGTCTGGTTGTATCCATAGACGAGGATCGCCGCCGCAATAACCAACAGTAACAGATCGAGCCAGATGTGGCTCATCAAGCGGCGCCACATATAGCTCCAGTTGATGGCGCGGGCGATGGAGGTGACGCGCTTGACCTCGGCGTTACGCACGGCAGACATAGCCCACCCCGCGCACGGTTTGGATGATGCGGGCACCGCCGGCGTCTTCGATCTTGGCGCGCAGGTGCGCGATGTGCACGTCGACGTTGTTGGTGTCGCCCACGTATTCGTAGCCCAGCGCCTCGTGCGCGATGCGCTCGCGCGTGAGCACGGTTTCGGCATGCGTCATAAGCAGGGCGAGGACGTCGAACTCGCGGGCCGTGAGCGCGATGGGCGAGCCGCCGACCGTGACTTCGCGGCGGTCGGGATCGAGCGCGACCGAACCCACGGTGAGCGCGGCGGGGGAGGGCGCGGCAGCGGTCTGGGCCGTGTCGGTTGCCGGGGACATTGTGGCGATACCGGCGGCCGTGCCGCTCGCTACGCCAGCCCCGGCGCTGGCGCCGCCAACGCCCGAAGCCGCTCGCACGGCTTCCGAGCGCTTCAGTGCCACGCGGATCCGTGCGAACAGCTCCTCAATCGCAAATGGCTTGGTCAGGTAATCGTCGGCGCCGGCATCGAGCCCGGCCACTTTGTCCATCACGGCATCGCGCGCGGTGACCATAATCACCGGCACATCCTTGTGCTTGCGGACACGCCGCAAGACCTCCATGCCGTTGAGCTGCGGCAACAGCACGTCGAGCAGAATTAGATCGTAGTCGCGCTCCAGCGCCAGGTCCACGGCGGTGCGGCCATCGGCGGCGTGTTCCACCTGGTAGCCCTCGTGCTCCAGCTCGAGCGTCACAAAGCGGGCGATTTTCTCCTCGTCCTCTACGATCAGGATCCGTGCCATGCGTGCCCCCGTCTGCGATTACTTGTCGTCGTTGAGATTTTGCTTGATGTCGTCCGCGGCGTTAGCAGCGCTATCCATAAGGTTGTTGATGCTGCCGGGCACGTCGCCGTCGCTGTCGATGCGGTAGCGCATGCCAAAGAACAGGCCAATCAGCATCAGCCAAATCGTAGCGCCCCAGGCAAACAGCGCGACGATGGGGATCAGGATGGGGATGTTGAGGATGATTGCATCGCGGCGCGTGGCGATAAACTTGGTGTCCAGGCTCAGGCGGAAGAGCTTTTTGAGGTACTCCCACACGCTGTCCATCTTCTTGGAGAAGTCGGTCTTTTCGCTCGACTTTTCGTAGGCTGCCTGCGCGGCGACCATCTCGGCAGAGGGCTCATCGACTGGCGCGGACTCGGTGGCGGCATGCGCCGACGTGGTCTGGGTCTTGGCCTGCGACTCGAGCCAAATGATGGCATCCAAAACGTTGCCGTCGGCAGCGTCGAGCGCGGCCTTGGCATCGGTGTAGCTCACGCTGCACTTGGTGCGGATGGTTTCAACTTTTTCGAGGTCGTCCATGACCCGTCCTTTCGTTCGATGGGCGCGACGCCGGGCAATTTGCTCGGGCGCGAGCGTTGCGTTCGGCGGTCTGCGTTGCGCCGCCCCGCCCTTGGTCGAACTCTATAGTGCAGGTTATAGATTAAGCGATTCTTGAGCCAAGATTAATGTTGGATGAGTTTTTGGGTGGGGCGGAGGCCAAGCGCAGACGAGCGGCTTGAGCCCAAGGATAAATTTGTGTCCGCACGGCGAGATATACTTTTAACTATATTGATGGGCGTGACAGGGCAAAGCTGCCTGGCGCCCGCGAAATCAGAGGGGCCGCCGTGCCGCATGGCACAAACGAGTGGGGTCCCGGCGCAAACAGGGGGTCATACGTGCATATCTACGCTATGAGTGACATTCACGGGTGCTTGGACGCCTTTAAGGCATCGCTTTCCACCATCGACCTCGATGCCGAGGACTCCAAGCTGGTTTTGCTTGGCGACTATTGCGACCGAGGCCCCGATTCACTCGGGGTCTTCGAGCTCGTCATGGACCTGCAAAAGCGGTACGGCGATCGCGTCGTGGCGCTGCGCGGCAACCACGAGGAGATGTTCCTCGAGTACATTGACGAGGTAAACGACCTTAATTTTACGCAGGCATGGATACTTGCCGACAGCAATCTGGCAACGGCCAAGAGCTTCTTAGACGCCGAGGCATTCAAGCACGTTAGGCACCTTTTGAGGCTCAGGAAGTTCGAGGAGGCCTACGCCTATACGGTTGAACGCATGAAGGCCGAACATGCGGACGTCATCGCGTGGGTTCGCAAGCTCCCTTACTTTTACGAGAGTCCCTTCGGCCAGGTCTTTGTGCATGCCGGCATTGACGAGGGTGCCGGGGAGTACTGGAAGCTCGGCACATCTGACGAGTCGTTTACTATGACGCTGCCCGATTACGTGGGGCGTAAGTTCTACCTAGATGTTATCGCCGGGCATATCAACACCGAGGCTGTCTCGGGCATTGCGGGCTACCGCGGTATCTGGCATGACGGCGCCAGCCATTACTACATCGACGGGAACGTCATGAAGAACGGCGCGGTCGCCGTGCTGAACTACGACTCGGAGACAGAGAAGTACGGCGGGCAAGGGCTGGAGTAGGTTGGCGGGCGATTATTTGCCTTTCAATTAACGCAATGATCTATTAAGCCATTCATTCATTCTTCCAGAAGGATATCTTTTGACCAGCTTTCCTTCCTTTGTCTTTAAGCGAAGTTCGGGTTTGATAGAGATACCGCAGTATTCGGGTTTGATAGAGATACCGCAGTAAAACTGCAGCTCTGCTGCATTCAAGTCTATCTTGTCCAATTTTTTAATATACCGATAAAGGCAATGATATTCGTGCTGTTCGTTGCCTAAGGCGTGGGCGACATCGAGGTAGGCGAGCAGGGAGATGAGTACGTGCCACTGCTGATCTAAAACTTTTTTACCATTCTCGTCTTCAGTAAAGGGGTCAAAGGCGTCGAGTTCAGCAACCGCATCTTTGTCAAAGTAAAAGTGGTAATGTCGCTGATCGTCGGTGCGGCACTTAAGCACAAGGTAGAAAACAGCATCGTCTGCTGATACCTTTTTGCTGTTGTCTTCGCACCATTCATCCCATCTGTCTTCTTTAAGGGCAGATTCTATTTCTTTAAGCTTGTTTTCATTAAGTTTATTTAGCTCAAGTACGGTTTCGCCCAGTATATAGGCCTGGTCTCTATGAGGACTGTTTTCGGAAATATTTTTGCAAGGATTGTTGCACCGTTCAATAAAGCCCTTGACGTCTATTGGATTGGTATAAAACTCTCCGGTTGAAGACGCGTTTTTGCAAATAGTGCCGACGCGGTCGAAAAAATCTCTGATATCGTCCAAATTGGCAAATTCGGCTTCGTCCATATCTGGATTCCTTTCTCATTAGGAAACATGTCTCATTATAGGCACGCTTGCGGTCGTAGCGGCTAGGGGTGCCAGTGCTAGTGAGGGTTCCAGAGAAGGAAGCGGCGCGCCCTCGGAGCAGCAAAGAATCAAGGTCTAATACTTTTCCCGAGAAGTGAACGAGCTAAAACGGGCCCCCGAAGCATCGACACTTTAGGAGTGCCGTTTCCTGCGGTTTCGGTACTGAAATCCTGCGATTTTGCCGCCGAAAAATGCGGATGTTTCAGGGATCTAAAAACAGCCGTTCACTTCTCGGGAAAAGTATTAGACCTCGATGGCGGGGGATGGGGTGCCAGTGCAAAACGGCGTCAAGGGTTGGTCGAGCAGGTGGTTTCTCCATTGATGTCCGCACGACATGGGACACTTCCCCTGCCGCCCTGCTATGTCGCGGCGGCATGTACCCAAACAACGACCCTCTAAGGAGTTCGATATTGATGAGTGACAACACCAAACATCTCGCAAAGAAATGCGTCAAGGACGCGGGGCCGTGCCTCGCGCTGTGCGTAGCCGGCGCAGCGGTCGCGCTGCTGGCTGTTCTGGGGCCGTTCGACGTGCTCCGAAGTACCAGCTCTCTGCACGTTTGCATGGCCTTTGCCGGCGCAATGATGACCGGCGGCGTGCTCGATCTGATTTTTTGGGTGCTCGACCCGTTTGGATGGAAGAACGAGGGGTAAGCCCTGAGGGATGGAAGGGCTGGAACGGTTGGCTTAGTGATCGTGCAGAATGTGGGCTAGCGACTTACAGGGAAGTGGTGATCCGATGACGGTCTATGTGACGGGCGATATTCACGGCGGCCTCGACATGCAAAAGCTGCGCGATTGGGATCTTGGGGAAAGCCTGACGAGCGACGACTATCTCATCATTGCCGGCGACTTTGGCTTTCCGTGGGATTTCTCTGCCGAGGAGTGCGCCGACATCGCTTGGCTGGAGTCGCGCCCCTATACCGTGCTGTTCGTCGACGGCAACCACGAACGTTTCGACCACTGGGTGGAGCGACCCATGGAGTTGTGGCACGGCGGACTGACACAGCGCCTGTCGGACACCTCGCCCATACGGCGCCTGACGCGCGGCGAGGTTTTTGAACTCGACGGCTCAACGGTCTTTACCATGGGCGGCGCCACGAGCGTGGACAAGGAATACCGCATTCCGTATTCCAGCTGGTGGCCGCAGGAGTTGCCGGGTGAGCGCAACTTTGAGGAGGCACGGACGAAGCTCGACAGCGTGGGCTGGAAGGTCGACTACGTGGTCACCCACACCTGCTCTACGCGCATGCTTTCGCCCACGCTCTATCCGGCGCCCGGCTGGAATTGCCCCGCCGTCGATCGACTTACGGCATTTTTTGACGAGTTGGAAGACCGCTTGGACTACAAGCGCTGGTATTACGGGCATTTTCATCGGGATGCCAACCCGACCGAGCGCCATACCGTGCTCTACGACTGCATCGTTCGCCTGGGCGACGAACTCCAGCCTTGGGATGTTGCGTAGGGGTGGGGCGTATTTGGCTACTCGGCCGTTACAGTGATGTTCTCTCGGTGCGCGCGGATAACATCCCAGCTAAAGTGCTCGACCAGCCGCTCGGCAGAGCGCGGCGTGGTGTCCGGCGCGATGCCCGTTTGCCCGGCGAGCCAGCCCAGCAGCGCTTCGGGCGTGCCAAAGCGGGCGCGGAGTTCGCCCAGGTCCAGATCGCGATCTCGTTTGGAAAGGCGGCGGCCGTCCGGTGCCATGAGCAGCGGAATATGTGCGTAGTGCGGCGTGGGCAGTCCCAACAGGTGCTGCAGATAGATCTGGCGCGGCGTGGACCCCAGCAGGTCGCATCCGCGCACGACCTCGGTGACGCCCATGGCGGCGTCGTCGACCACCACGGCTAGCTGATAGGCAAACACGCCGTCGCTGCGGCGGACCAAAAAGTCGCCGCACTCGGTGGCGAGCGCCTCGCATTGGGCCCCGTACGTGCGGTCCACAAATTCGATCACGTCGTCTGCGAGGTCGTCGACGGTGGGCACGCACAGACGTGTGGCCGGGGCGCGCAGGGCGCTGCGGCGGGCCACCTCCTCGGCCGAAAGACTTCGGCAGACACCACGGTAGATGGGCGTGCCGTCGCTCGCGTGCGGTGCACTCGCGGCGTGGAGCTCGGCGCGTGTGCAAAAGCAGGGATAGGTGAGGCCGGCGTCTTTCAGCCGGCGCAAGGCGCTCTCGTACAGGTCCAGGCGGTCGTGCTGGTAGTAGGGGCCTTCGTCCCACTCCAGCCCTAGCCAGGCCAGGTCGTCAATCAATTGGGCGGCAAATTCCGGGCGCTTGCAGCGATCGTCCAGGTCCTCAATGCGTAACACGATGCTGCCGTCCTGGCTGCGGGCCGAAAGCCATGCGCACAGGCAGCTGAACACGTTGCCCAAGTGCATACGGCCCGAGGGCGACGGGGCGAAGCGCCCCACGACGGGCGCGGGAGCGGCCG
This sequence comes from Collinsella sp. TF12-2AT, assembly GCF_003436735.1. Classification (NCBI taxonomy): domain Bacteria; kingdom Bacillati; phylum Actinomycetota; class Coriobacteriia; order Coriobacteriales; family Coriobacteriaceae; genus Collinsella; species Collinsella sp. TF12-2AT. The sequence goes on from NZ_QSQK01000004.1 coordinate 32,160, forward strand.
GCGTCGTTGGCGCGTCGGCGGCGGGTGTTGCTATGTTGCGTGCGTTGATGTCCATGCGGACGAGTATAGCGCGGGGCGCGGTGGGGGAGACGCTGCCGTGGCCTGCAAGTTGCTGAGGCCGCGCGTTGCGCGTGCCGGACCACCGGCTCGGCACCTTAATCGTCGTCAATCAATTTAGCCCTCAAACGACAGAAACCCCGGCAGCTCTTCGCAACTGCCGGGGTTTCCGCGGAAAAGGGGGACATGATCCTCGAGCGGACGGCAAAGGGGCAAACCGTTTTCGCTCAACTGCTTTATGCCCCTCAACTGGCGGCTCAATCAGCGCATGCCGCGCCCACACAAAGCCGCTACACCTGTGATGGAGCTATGAAGTGGTATCTATTGCCGGAGCGGGCTATGCCAAGGAGTGTCCCAGATTGCCGGCAGATAAGGAACGTCCCCAGGTGCCGGCGGCGGGCGTGACTTTCGTCCCGTTTGATACTCCGCTGGCCTAGATGTTCGTCACATGAACCCGCAAACGTGGGACAATGACGCTGTTGGTATCACAGACAAAGGATGTGCCTATGAACGCCCCCGTTGCCCAGCCCTGTCGGCAGCGCCGCCTGTTTGCGCGATTCGCTTCCGTCTGCGCACTCGTCGCGCTTGCGTTGTTGCTGCTGCCTGCCGCCGCGCACGCCGACGGCTACTCCATGAGCCAAACCTATATCGGCGCCACGGTCGAGGCCGATGGCTCGCTGACCGTTGTCGAGGGACGCCAGTTCGATTTCGACGATGACATTAACGGCGTGTATTGGGATATCAATACAGGCTCTAACCAGCAAGGCGGCTCGGTGGTCGTCAATGTGCTGAGCGTCGAGGAAGACGACACTGCGTTTAACAAGGTCGACAGCGCAAACAAAGGCGACGACGGCGTTTACACGGTGGAGCAGTCCGACGACGGCGTAAAGATTAAGGTGTTCAGCCCTCACGAGAGCGGCGACAGCGCAATCTACTACGTGAGTTATTCCATGACCGGTGCGGTTATGAACTGGGCCGATACCGCCGAGCTCTACTGGAAATTTGTGGGTGACGGCTGGTCTGCGGACTCCGATGACGTCGAGATGGAAGTCTACTTTGCAAATGCCGCTGCCGGGACGGCTGCCGTCAAGGGCGATAACTTCCGCGCATGGGGCCACGGCCCGCTGACGGGCGACGTGTCGCTCGATGCGGACGAGCCCATGGTCACCTATACCATTCCCTGCGTGCATGAGGGCGAATTCGCCGAGGCACGCATCGCCTTCCCCAGCGACTGGGTGCCGCAGCTTGCCGTCTCGGGCGAAAAGCGCATGTCGACGATTCTGAGCGAAGAGAAGGAATGGGCCGACGAGGCCAACGCTCGCCGTGAGCACGCGCGTGCGGTTGCCGGCGCGATTGCCGTGGTGTGTGTTGTCGTGGCGGTTGCCTATACCGGTGTGATCGTGATGCTTAAGCTGCGCAGGTCCAAGCCCAAGCCGCTCTTTCAGGACGAGTACTTCCGCGATGTGCCCTCGGCCGACCATCCCGCGGTGCTTGCAGCTCTCATGAGCTGGAACGACGTGCCCGATCAGGCATATATCGCCACGCTTATGAAGCTCACCGACGACCGCGTGATCAAGCTGGAAGAAGCGACCGAGACCAAGAAGAAGGGTCTGCTCCGTCGCGAAAAAGAGGAGCAGACGTATCGCATCACAGTGACCGACGAGGCCTGGAAGGCTGCCAAGAAGGACGGCATCGATCGCGACGTGCTCAAGGTCTTCTTTGCTGGCGTTAAGCCCGATAAGGACGGAGTCCGTTCGCGCACGTTTAGCGAGCTGGAGGAGTACGCTAGCGAGCGCACCACATCTGTTGGCGACAAGCTCGAGGACTATCAGAGCACAGTTAAGGGCAAGCTGGAGGCGCGCGAGCTTATTGCATCGGATGGCACTATCGCGATGGTGGCCGGCCTGGTTCTCGGCATCATCATTGTCTTTGGCATCCTGGGCTCTCTGTTCTATACCGACTTTGCGGACGCCAACGTCGGTGCCGCTATGATCTCGATCCCCGTTACGATCGTGGGCTTTGTCCTGAGCTGCACCTTCCGCCGTTACACGCCGGAGGGCGCCGAGGTGGCGGCTCGCTGCAAGGCGCTCAAGCATTGGCTCGAGGATTTCACACGCCTAAAGGAAGCCGTCCCGGGCGATCTGGTGCTGTGGAACAAGCTGCTGGTGATGGGCGTTGCCCTGGGCGTTTCGAAAGAAGTGCTGCGACAGCTGGCCGAGGCCGTGCCTGCGGACCTGCGCAACAGCGATGATTTCTACGACAACTACCCCTGCTACTGGTGGTATTACCATCACTACGGCAACGAGTCTCCGCTCGATTCGTTCAACGATGTGTATCACGAGACCATCCGCGAGTTGGCTTCGAGCTCCGATAGCTCGAGTGGCGGCGGTGGTGGCGGCTTCTCGGGCGGCGGAGGCGGCGGCGTCGGCGGAGGCGGCGGCGGAACGTTCTAGCGAGCGCTTGCTTTGGGGTGGATCTTTCTGGGCGGTTGCCAGGGAAGATTCATCCCATTTTTGTGCATCGAAACGGGTCAAACTTTCCGCTGCGGACCTTCGCGCAAGGGGCAGTGGACAAAAAATGCCAAATATGAGTACTGTTGCTGCGTTGGTCACATATGTTTGCACATAATAATGGGCTCCTAATGAGAGTACTTCTCGTTAGGAGCCCATTTTATTGAACATTTGGGGAGTTACGTCAGCTCGTGCAGCTGGTCGTCATGCCTATAAGCATCAAAAATGCCCCGAATCGCTGCTACTAAAAAGGTAACAGTACTCATATTTGATGTATTTTGACCACGGCTATCTACAAACCCCCTAGGCCACTCATTGGGGACAGACTTAAATGACTAGTTGTTGGGGATCAGTCATTGGGGACGTTCTTAAATGACTAGTTGTGGCTGCTTGGGCTAGGCTGTTAGGTCGAGTTCGTAGAGAAAGCTTTCGCGCGGCATGTCGTGACGACGCTCTTCGCGGTTGGCGCGGTGCGTGGCCGTGCGCTTAAAGCCGTGCAACTCGTAGAACTTCCACGAGCAGTTGGAGTCGGTGTACAGGTGTGCGCTGGTCGCCCCGCACGAGGACAGATGTGAGATTGCGGCGTCGAGCAGCACCGATCCCACGCCCAGGCCGTGGACGTCAGGGTCGACGGCGAGCAGCGTGACCTCATTGTCATGCGGCAGTGGGCTTTTCTCGAGCAGGCGGTTGTTGGTTCGAATGGTGGCGCGCACAAACGAGAGATACTCGGCGCACGACTCGGGTTCTAGCTCACGCATCTGCGACAGCAGTGTACGCTCAGTATCCATCCAATGTTCCCTGACGGCGGTGCCGGAGCTCTGTCCCGCACGCGCAAGCGAAATGCCGCGCGCCTCGCCATCTATAACTGCAACCTGCGAAAACGTTGAGGAAGAAAGGCAATAGGCGAGGTCGCACGCGGCTTCGAGGCGGTTGTACTCATCGTTATCCGAATTGTTATGCCAAAGCTGCTGCAGAATCAGCGCGATGGCGTCGAAGTCTTCGGTGTCAAACGGTCGGTAGAGAACCCGCGAGACCATAGTGCCTCTTTCTTTTGCGGATGCATATCGAGCACAGTTCTACCACGCCATTGGCATCTAATTATGGTGCCCCTGTGTTCCATGAACTCACCGCGCCCGGTGCTGCGCCCATGCCCTCCGCTCGCAAGCTTTTTCTGCACATGCGACCGTTGCGGGGTGCATCGACGCGCTCGATGCGCTACATTAAATCAGTATTTTCAATGCCGCTGCGCGAGCGCTGCAGATCGACGTATCACCGACTCACAGAGCACGGCGGCGTACCAGACAGGAGGACTGCATGGGATCTGATGTGAAGATCGCACGCGCGTTGATCTCGGTTACCGATAAGACGGGCGTCGTCGATTTCGCACGGACGCTGGTCGATGACTTTGGCGTCGAGATCATCTCTACGGGCGGCACGGCTCGTGCCATCGAGGACGCGGGCGTTCCCGTAACCCCCATCGAGGAGTTCACGGGCTATCCCGAGATGATGGACGGCCGCGTTAAGACCCTGCACCCCAAGGTTCACGGCGCGCTGCTGGCCCGCCGCGATTCCGAGCAGCACATGCAGGAGGCCGCTCAGCACGGCATTAAGCTGATCGACCTGGTCGTCGTCAACCTGTACGAGTTCGAGAAGACCGTTGCCAACCCCGAGGTCACCTTCGCGGATGCCATCGAGCACATCGACATCGGCGGTCCCTCCATGCTGCGCTCTGCTGCCAAGAACGCCACGAGCGTTACCGTCATCTCCGATCCGGCCGACTACGACGCCGTCCTGGCCGAGATGCACGAGACCGGCGGTTGCACCACGCTTTCCACCCGTCGTCGCCTGCAGGTGAAGGTCTACCAGACCACCGCCGCCTACGACACGGCTATCTCCCGTTGGCTTGCCGCCCAGGCAAGTGACGTGGCGGATACCTCTGCCAAGCTCGAGATTTCGCTGGAGAAGGTCGACGACCTGCGCTATGGTGAGAATCCTCAGCAAAAGGCTACGGTCTACCGCTTTGCCGAGGGCTGCGAGAACACCGCGAGCTCTCAGTTCCCGCTTGTGGGCTCCGAGCAGATCCAGGGCAAGCCGCTCAGCTACAACAACTATCTGGACGCCGATGCCGCTTGGAACCTGGTCCGCGAGTTCGACGAGCCGGCCTGCGTGATCCTCAAGCATCAGAACCCCTGCGGTTCCGCCGTTGCCGAGGACATCACGGCCGCCTACGACCGCGCTTTTGCCTGCGATCCCAAGAGCGCCTTCGGCGGCATCATCGCCTGCAACCGTGAGGTTCCCTTTGAGCTGGTTGAGCACTTTGCCGATCAGAACAAGCAGTTCGTCGAGGTCATCATCGCCCCGAGCTACACCGATGAGGCACTCGAACGCATGGCTAAGCGTCCCAACCTGCGCGTGCTGGCTACCGGCGGCGTGGACCACGGCGCCCAGGTGGAGCTGCGCTCCATCGACGGCGGCATGCTGGTGCAGGAAGTTGACCACGTGACCGAGGATCCCGCGACCTTTACGTTCCCCACCGATCGCAAGCCCACCGACGCTGAGATGGCCGAGCTCGAGTTTGCCTGGAAGGTCTGCAAGGGCGTCAAGTCCAACGCCATCCTGGTCTCCAAGGGCAAGGCCGGCATTGGCATGGGCCCCGGTCAGCCCAACCGCGTTGACTCTGCGCTGCTTGCCTGCGAGCGCGCCGAGGACTTCTGCGAGCGCGAGGGCGTGGAGAAGGGCGGCTTTGCCTGCGCAAGCGACGCGTTCTTCCCGTTCCGCGACAACGTCGACGTGCTTGCCGCACACGGCGTGACCTGCATCATCCAGCCCGGCGGCTCCAAGCGCGATGACGAGAGCATCCAGGCCTGCAACGAGCATGGTATTGCGATGGTCTTCACGGGTGCCAGGCATTTTAGGCACTAGGGCTTTCCCAAGCACCCGACCTTGCCCCTCAAACCGTCGCTTGCGTACATTTAGTACGCGGCGCTCCTCTTTCGGGGCAATCTCGGGCACTTGGAAAACCCTTAATGGGATGTTGTTCTATCCCATTAAGTTGATCGGTCGCCTGACCATATCGTCAAAATAATCTCTGCAAAAGACGGCCGCTCCGTTTGGAGGGCCGTCTTTTTGGTATAAGAGGACGGAATGACTAACACGAAAGGTATGACCATGCCCCAGATTGATGATGCAGAGCTGTTTGGCAATGCCGAGGACCGGCGTGCGTACGAGGACTTTTGCGCCAATCAGGAGGCGGTCGAGAAGTTTACGCTCGACAAGCCCGCGCTTATCTGCCGTTGGCGCATGTCCAACAAAAAGGTGCCCATGCTCAACCGTCACATTCGCGCGCTGTCCGAGCGCTTGGTGCAGGGCGAGCCGCTTACCCATAACATGCTCAGCTGGGCCAAGCAGCACGTTGAGTGGTCGCTTGCCGAGGGCGATTACACCGCGCACGACGGCGTGCTCATGCTGGTGATCGACGTTAACGGCAATGCCGCCATGACGGTGGGTGAGTACGAGCCGCTGGCCGATACTTCGGCCAAGGCGCTGCGTGCCCGCTCCGCCGAGGCCCGCTCCGAGGCCGACGAAACCGGCGTGGCGCCCGAGCTGCTCGCTGCCGTCAACAACGGCGAGCTGGCCTTTGTGGCGCCGGCGGACGAGTGCCTGTGTGGCACGGCGACGCTCATAGAGCAGCTGGCCCAGACCAAGGGCATCCCGGTCACGCGCGTGGACATTCCCGCACAGCTCAAGGGCGCCTTGTTCCTGGTAAGCGACGAGCACGGCGTGGTGCCTGCCACCGACGCCGACGCCGCCGAGTCTGATGCCGCGACGGTCGCCTTCTTTGCCGACGGCTACGAAAAGCTTCGCGCCCGCCGCTAAATGATTATTCTGGGACGGGGATTAAAGAATCATTTTGGTTCCCGCCACCGCTGCGAGTGCGAGGCGGACAAAACGCCCCCGCTCGCGAACAGTTCTGTCACCTTGGCGACGTGCGTGGCGCGCACCTGCAGTTTCGCAGCCATAATGGTGGCAAGACAATCAAGAGGGGAGCGGAATCCATGGCGCTAATCTATATCGTTGAGGACGACGAGCCCATTCGTCGTGAGCTTGTCGACATCCTTGCCCGCGCCGGGTTTGAAATCGAGGCCTGCGAATCGTTCGAGCATGTCTCGCGCGATATTCTCGCCGCCGCGCCCGACCTGGTGCTGCTCGACCTCACGCTTCCCGTCAAGGACGGCCAGCATATCTGCCACGAGGTTCGCCGCGAATCCGAGGTCCCCATCATCGTCCTCACGTCGCGCACGACCGAGATCGACGAGGTCATGGCCATGACGCTCGGCGCGGACGACTTCGTTCCCAAGCCCTATAGCGCACGCGTGCTCGTGGCGCGCATCAATGCCTTGCTGCGTCGCACCGCGGCGGCGGGCGAGCGCAGCACGCTCGTCCACAAGGGGCTGGAGCTCGACCTCGCCCGCTCCATGGTCACCAACACGCAAACCGGCACTAGCACCGAGCTCACCAAAAACGAGCTGCGTATCCTCTCGCTGCTTCTGAGCCGCGCGGGCAAGATCGTTTCGCGCTCGGCCATCATGCAGGACCTGTGGGACTCCGACGCCTTCGTGGACGACAATACGCTCACCGTCAACATCAACCGCCTGCGCACCACGCTCGAAAAAATCGGCATCAAGGGGTATTTGACGACGCATCGCGGCCAAGGCTATTCGGTCTAGGGGCCGGCTATGTCGTTTGGCAAGTTCTTTAAAGATGCACTGCTTCCCGTCGCCGTGTGGACGTGCGGCGTGCTGCTGAGCTGCTTTGTGCTGACGGTCGCCGGCGCACCCGTTTCTATCGTGGTCGTGGCGGTTGGCGTGTCCTTTATCTTCGGTATGCTCGGCATCGTGATCGAGTACGCTCGCCGTCGCCGTTTTCTGCGTCAGTTGGAGCGCGCGGCAGAGGAGCTCGAGAGTCCCGCATGGGTCCAGGAGATGGTGCAATGCCCGACCTATGCCGAGGGCGAGCTCGAGTACGAGGTCCTGTGCCGGGTGGGCAAAGCCGCCTGCGACGAGGTTGCCGAGGGCCGGCGTCAGACCGATGACTATCGCGACTATATCGAGAGCTGGGTCCACGAGGCCAAGCTGCCCCTGGCGGCGGCCCATCTGATTTTGGAAAACCTGGATGGCAGCGAAGACGACCTGTCGCGTGTGGATGACCTGGGTCGCGAGCTGGCTCGCGTGGAGCGCTATATCGACCAGGCACTGTACTACGCGCGCTCGGAAGTCGTGGAGCGCGACTACCTGATTCGTCGCTGGAATCTCAAGACCTTGGTGACGGGCGCGATTAAAGCCAACGCGCGCGAGCTTATCGCGGCGCACGTGGCTCCGGTGTGCGAGAACCTCGACTTTGAGGTCTTTACCGACGAGAAGTGGCTCGAGTTTATTCTAGGCCAGCTTATTCAGAACAGCATCAAATATGCGCGCGAGGACGGCGCAAAGATCGTGTTTTCGGGCGCGTTGCTGGACGAGGGCCTGGCGAGCGAACGCATCGAGCTTACCGTCGCGGACAACGGCTGCGGCGTGAGCGCGGCCGACCTGCCGCGCGTGTTCGAGAAAGGTTTTACCGGCGACAACGGCCGCACCACCAAGCGCGCAACGGGCATCGGCCTCTACCTGGTGGCGCGTCTGTGCTCCAAGATGGGCATCGACGTCACCGCAGCATCCGACTCCGGCGAAGGCTTTGTCGTAACGTTTTCCTTCTCAACGAACAAGTTCCAATACTTTGAGTAGCCGGGCCGTCTTGCGGTGCGGACGGCTATGTTCCCGAACGTGAACTTGACTAAGGCAACTGGCGTTATGTTCCCGAACGTGAACATAACTATGAGGCTCAAATGGATCTCCCAAAACAAAAACGTGCAGCCCAAACAAAACGTGCCGCCCCAAACGGGGCGGCACGCCATCTTTTATCAGCCAACTCGCTGAAGTAAGGCCGCGAAGGCCGCGAGGCCGGGAGGGGTTTCCTAAGGGCACATCCCGCAGCCGCAACGCGGCGAGGACGTGCCCGTGGAAACCCCGCAGGCCCCGCGGCCGGTGGGAGCAACGCTACTTCACAACCAAAATGTCGCAGTCCGTATTGCGCAGCAGGAACGTCGAAATTGAACCCAGTAGCGCATACTTGATCGAGGACAGGCCGCGGGCGCCGCAGAGCACCAGGTCGGGCTTGACCACGTCGAGCATCTCGTCCTTGAGCGTCTCGCGAATGCGGCCGGCGCGAATCATGACCTCGACCTCGGGAATGTCGGGATTGGCCTTGGCCTCTTCGAGCTGCTTGGCGATGGAGTTCTTAAATGCCTCCTCTAGGCCGTTGACCAGGTCGACCGGATAGGAGCCGGCGCTCTCGAGTGCCGTGGAATCGATGACGTGGCCGATGATCAGCTTAGCGCCGTTGTTCGCGGCGACTTTGATGGCGCGTGCGAGCACAAAATCCTGCTGCTCAGTACCGTCGAGTGAAACAAATACCTTGGTGTAGCCCTCGTTCATGGTTTCCTCCTTGGTCTATCGCACGGGCGCGGGGCTCGTGCGTCGGGCGGGCGCGGGTGCGTTGACCGCCGGACACTTTATCTTGTTGCAGTTATACCCAAGGATTTCGGTTTAACTGCTCGCAATTCTGTGAACGGGCGAGTTTTTTGGTAAGGGTAGGCGCGGTCGCACCGCCAACGGTTGATAATGGGACATCGCCCGCATCGTCCGCAGAACATCTACCGGCGGGTGTCTAACGAGGGGGTCCCTTTGGATATTATCGAGCTTCTAAAATCTGCCTTCATGGGCCTGGTCGAGGGCATCACCGAATGGCTGCCCGTTTCGTCGACGGGCCACATGATCTTGGTGGACGAGTTCGTCAAGATGAACGTGAGCGAGACGTTCTGGAATATGTTCCTGGTCGTGATTCAGCTCGGCGCCATTCTGGCCGTCTGCGTGCTGTTTTTCCACGAGCTCAACCCGTTCTCGCCTAGCAAGGGCAAGGAGGGCCGTCGCGACACCTGGGTGCTGTGGGGCAAGATTGTGCTCGGTTGCATTCCTGCGGCGGCGATCGGCCTGCCGCTCAACGACTGGATGGAGGAGCATTTCTACAATGCTCCCGTCGTGGCGCTGGCGCTCATCGTGTACGGCGTGCTGTTTATCGTGATCGAGAACTGGCGCGCGAGCAAGCGCGAGGAAATGGCCGTTGCCGGTTCGTTTGGTTCGCGTGCTGTGGTGTCGGGTGGACGTCCCGCCGGTGCGCACTTTGCGGCGCCCGCCACGGCTACCGCTGAGGATGAGGACGATGACGAGAACCTGGACTTTGGTTCCATCGCCACGCTCGAGGACCTCAGCTGGAAGACTGCGCTGGGTATCGGCTGCTTCCAGGTGCTTTCGCTGGTGCCTGGTACGTCTCGCTCCGGTTCTACCATCATCGGCGGCCTGCTTTTGGGCTGCACGCGCTCGGTGGCGTCTAAGTTCACGTTCTTCCTGGCCATTCCTGTCATGTTTGGCGCGAGTGCGCTCAAGCTGGTCAAGTACTTCATCAAGGGCGGCACGTTCGGCACCAACGAGATCGCCATCTTGGGCGTGGGCTGCGTTGTTGCCTTTGTGGTTTCGCTCATCGCCATCAAGTGGCTCATGGGCTTCGTCCGCCGTCACGACTTTAAGTGCTTCGGTGTTTACCGCATCATCCTGGGCATCGTAGTGCTCGCATACTTCTTCGTTCTGGAGCCCATGCTCGGCCTCTAACTTAGTCGACGCTGCGCGGCGGCCAGAGCGACAGCTTGTCATTCAAAGAGGGTGGCATGACCAAAAGGTCTATGCTGCCCTCTTTTTTGGGCGATGGGGTGGGTCCGATGGTGGCGCACGGAGTCGTGGTGTGATTTGCGTCGGTGTCCGCGCGGCTCGGTATACTGGTACGGCTCAAACTATGGCGCTGCCCGCAGGCGCGCCGTCCGTCAGATGAGGAGTCGCCCATGACCCAGCCCTTGCCCTGGGAAAAGAACACCACGGTACCCGTGCCTCCCGCGCCGGAACCCGTGCCGCTCGATGTATACGTCGCCCCCGCTGCGCCGGAGCCCGAACTCGTCCCGCTCGACATCTACGACGCTCCCGCGCCGGCTCCTGCGCCCGCAAAGCCGTTTGTCGACATCGACAGCCTTAATCCCGCCCAGCGCGAGGCGGTGCTCACCACCGAGGGTCCGTTGCTGGTCCTCGCCGGCGCCGGCTCGGGCAAGACCCGCGTTTTGACCTTCCGCATCGCACATATGCTCGGCGACCTGGGCGTTAAGCCTTGGCAGGTTCTTGCCATTACGTTTACCAACAAGGCCGCGGCAGAGATGCGCGAGCGTCTGGCGGCGCTCATTCCCAGCGGCACCCGCGGCATGTGGGTGTGCACGTTCCACGCCATGTGCGTGCGTATGCTGCGCGAGGACGCCGATCTGCTGGGCTACACCGGGCAGTTCACCATCTACGATGACGACGACTCAAAGCGCATGGTGCGCGATATTATGCAGGCGCTCGGCATCGAGCAAAAGCAGTTCCCCATCAACATGATCCGCAGCAAGATCAGCTCGGCCAAAAACGCCATGATCGGTCCCGAGGATATGCTCAAGTCCGCCGATAGCCCCAACGACAAAAAGGCCGCGCAGGTCTACTTGGAGCTGGAGCGCCGCCTGCGCGCCGCCAACGCGATGGACTTCGACGACCTGCTCGTACGCGCGCTCGAGCTGCTGCGCACCCGCCCCGAGGTGCTCGACAAGTACCAGGAGCGCTTCCGCTACATTAGCGTCGACGAGTATCAGGACACCAACCACGTCCAGTACGAGATCGCCAACCTGCTGGCCGCCAAGTACCAAAACCTCATGGTCGTAGGCGACGATGACCAGTCCATTTACAGCTGGCGTGGCGCCGACATCACCAACATCCTGGACTTTGAGAAGGACTTTAAAAACTGCAAGACCGTCAAGCTGGAGCAGAACTACCGCTCCACGGGTCATATCCTGAGCGCCGCCAACGCCGTGGTGCGTCACAACTCGCAACGCAAGGACAAGCGCCTGTTTACGGCCGAGGGCGACGGCGAGAAGATCCAGGCCTTCCAGGCAAGCGATGAGCGCGACGAGGGCCGCTGGATTGCCGGCGAGATCGAAAAGCTGCACTCCAAGGGCACGAGCTACGACGACATCGCTGTGTTCTATCGCACCAACGCCCAGTCGCGTATTCTCGAAGATATGTTCCTGCGCGCGGGCGTGCCCTACAAGATTGTGGGCGGCACGCGATTCTTCGACCGTGCCGAGATCCGCGACGTCATGGCCTACCTCAAGATGATCGTGAACCCGGCAGACGAGATGAGCGTCAAGCGCGTCATCAACACGCCGCGTCGCGGCATCGGCTCCACCTCGATCCAAAAGATCGAGCAGCTTGCGCGCGGCAACCGTTGCTCGTTCTTCCAGGCCTGCGAGATCGCAACAGCCGAGACGGGCATGTTTAGCGCGAAGGTGCGCAACGGCCTGTCGAGTTTTGTGGCGCTGGTGCGCGAGGGCCGCCGCATGGACGGCGAGCTCAAGGACGTCGTCGAGATGATTGTCGACAAGACGGGCCTGCTGCAGGCGTTCCGCGCCGAGGGCACCATGGAGTCCGAGAGCCGCGCCGAGAACATCCAGGAATTCCTGGGCGTCGCTGCCGAATTTGAGGAGACGCACGAGGATATCGAGGGCACGCTCGAGAGCTTGGAAGAGCTGCGTGCAGCCGGTGTTGCCGATGTGCCTGTCAGTGCCGAGCCCGAGCCCGTCGTGGTGAGTGCGCCCGCGCCCGAGCCGGGGCCGTCCGCTCCGGCATCCTCGTTTGAGGCACTTGTCGGCGCTCGTGACGCCGCGGGCTCCAATCCGCTCGATAGCCTAGCCGCCCCGGCGCTCTCGCCGCAGGATGCCTTGGCCGCCGCCATCGCGGGCAACGCGTATGCCGTGCCAACAGAGCTACCGGCGGGCGCCGTGCATGCCGACGAGATCGAGCGCACCTACGGTCCGCTCACCTGTAAGGCACTGCCGGCACTCATGGAGTGGCTGGCCCTGCGCTCCGACTTGGATTCCCTGGCCGGCGAGACGCATGCCATTACCATGATGACCATCCACTCCGCCAAGGGCCTGGAGTTCCCGGCGGTGTTCGTGGCCGGCATGGAGGAGGGTATCTTCCCGCACGTGCACGACTTTGGCGGCAGCGATGACCCGGGCAAGCTCGAGGAGGAGCGTCGCCTGGCCTACGTTGCCATCACGCGTGCCCGTAAGCGCCTGTTCCTGACCTATGCGGCCACGCGTCGCACCTACGGCTCGACCTCTGCCAACCCGCGCTCTCGTTTCCTCAACGAGATTCCGTTTGAGGATATCGAGTTTAGCGGTATCGGTTCTGCCGGTTTTGAGGGCACGGGCTGGGAGAAGCGCGGCGACCGTCACGGCACCTTTGGCTCGGGCATGGGCTCGGATATGTATGGCGGCAAGGTGTTCGGTTCGCATACGCGCTCGACCGGCGGTTCCGGTTCGCGCGGCGGATCGAGCTTCGACGATTTCTTTGGTGGCAGCACCTATGGCACCGAGCGCCATCGCGGGGTTTCGCCCGACGCCGGCCGTGTTGCCTCGACCTTTGGTTCGGGCGCGCCGCGAGCTAAAAAGCCGTCGTCCAAGGTGTCGCCGACGGTGGAGCGCAAGGTCGATCGCGCCAGCGCGTCGCAGGACTTTGCCGCGGGCGATACCGTGAGCCACAAGACCTTTGGCACCGGTACCGTGATCTCGGTCGCCGGAGACATGATCGAGGTTCAATTCGAAAAAACCGGCCAGACTAAAAAGCTCATGAAAGGTTTTGCACCGATCGTCAAGCTGTCGTAATCCCGGCGGACCTGGGAGGGCGTATGGGGCAACATCGCCTGCTCGGGCAGTCCTGCGCAAGACGGAGAGCACATTAAGTGCTCTCCTTTGCGTGCGGAACTCGCGATCGATGTTGCCCCATACGCCCTCCCAGGTCCTTTGATAACGCTGCTTGCGAACGTCGCTTTGCTCGTTCGTTTTTTGGTCTGGAGAGCCGGGTGGGCTGATATATAGATACGAGTAGGGGCTCCTCCGTTGATGAACGGGGGAGCCCCTTGTTTCGTTTTGGTTGTTGTTGCGACCTAGAGGTGGCTGATGATCAGTTCCATCTTGCCTTTGAGGTCAATGGAGCTGACGGTACTGGGTGCCAGCAGGTGACTGCCCTTGTGGACGGGGTCGCCGCAGACGGTGCCTTCGCCGTCGATGACCGACAGACACATGAAGGGCCAGTGCTGGTCGAGGGTCTTGCTGCCGTTGACGCGCACGCGATCGACGGTGTAGCAGGGGTTGGACTCGAGTTCGGTCACGCCGTCGACTTCGGGCGCGGTCACGGTGCCGTCGGTCGGGGCCTGAGAATCAAAGTCGATGCAGTCGAGACTCTGCTCAATGTGCAGGGGACGCAGTTTGCCGTCGGTGCCGGGACGGTCGTAGTCGTACAGGCGATACGTCACGTCGCTCGACTGCTGCGTCTCCAAAATGAGCGTGCCGGTCTTGATGGCGTGGACGGTACCGGAATCAATCTGGAAAAAGTCGCCCTTGTGAATCGGCAGCACGTTGAGCATGTCGTCCCAGCGGCCGTCCTCGATCATACGCGCGGCCTCGGCGCGGTCGTGCGCGCGCTGTCCGACGATGATCGTGGCGCCGGGCTCGCAGTCCAGCACATACCAGCACTCGGTTTTGCCCAGGCTGCCGTTCTCGTGCTCGGCGGCGTACTCGTCGTTGGGATGGATCTGGATCGAAAGGTCGTCCTTGGCGTCCAGAATCTTAATGAGCAGCGGGAACCCCTTGCCCTCGCAGTTGCCAAAGAGCTCGCGGTGCTCGGCCCACAGCCATGACAGCGTGTGACCGGCGTACGGGCCCTCAGCGATCTGGCAGTCGCCGTTGGGGTGTGCCGAGATGGCCCAGCACTCACCGATGGGACCCTCGGGAATGTCATAACCAAATACGGTTTCGAGCTGGCGGCCGCCCCAGATCTTCTCGTGAAAGATCGGCGTCAGTTTAATCAAATCGGACATGTTCATACCCCCATGGTGTTGCGCGGCCGCCCACTCTAAACGAGCCGTAACGAGCGCCCGCATGACTACAAAAACCTATGCCAACGTTACGTTGTGCAGCTCAAAGCGGTCACCAACGTTGCGCGAGATCGAATGCTCAAAGGCGGTGCCGCTATCCAAAAAGCCAATCTGGTTGAGCTCGAGCAGGGGAGAGCCGGGTTTGGTGTCCAGGCGCTCAGCCTCTTCCTCGGTTGCCGCTACGGCGCGAATGGTGCGGTGGAAGCTCGAAATCTTCAGCCCGCATTGCTTGCGGATGAAGCTGTAGACCGATCCATACAGGTCTTTCTTTTTAAGGCCCGGAATCAGCTCGAGGGGCATGTAGGTGTACTCGATAACGATGGGCTTCTCGTCGACCTGGCGCACGCGCACGATGTGATAGGCAAAGTCGTCCTCGGCAATTCCCAGCTGGGCAGCGACGTCTGCTGGCGGATTGACAATCGAGAAATCGTAGACCACCGAGGTCACCTTCTCCCCGCGGTGCTCATACGAAAAGCCCTGGGAGCGATCGTTCTTGCCCTGGAAAAACGCCTGGCCGGGAAGCCCCGCCGTGTCCTTAACGTAGGTGCCCGATCCGCGCCGGCTGGTAACAAGACCTTCATCGGTAATCTGCTCAATAGCTCGTTTGACGGTGATTTTGGAAACGCTATAGAGCTCGCAGAACTCAACGACGGTGGGCAGCTTGTCGCCCGGCTTTAGAGCGCCGTCCTCGATGCTTCGACGGATATCTGCAGCTATTGCCTCGTATTTGGGAATCATGGAACCTCCTTTCCGGCTTGATTGAGTACAAACGAAAGTATAGTCCACGCCTAAGCATCCCTATTGCGTTTTTGAAAAGTTCGAGAAAGAGATAATTGAAAAACGCTTCTCTTTAACAACTAGAGCGCTTCAAATTAATATGCACTCTAATAATGTGGTATTGAGCAAATTGATTGGCTCGAGGACGGGGTTGGGCCGTTTTGCCGCCCAGCGAACCGAATTTCATGCCTTGCGTTTTCCCAGATAAAACCTGCCAAAACAAACCTGTCCCTTTTTGACAGGTTTTTGCCTGGGGAGCGGTACCATACAGGCAATGTTTAAACGAGAAAGGTGGGCTCCCATGGAACCTAAGCAGTACTATATCGGCATCGACGTTGGCGGCACTTCGGTTAAGGAAGGCCTGTTCGACGAGGACGGCAACCTGCTTGCCAAGGCCAGCGTGCCCACGCCTCCTATCGTTGACGCCGCGGGCTTTGCCGCGGTGACCGAGGCTATCGACCAGGTGGTCGCCAAGGCCCAGATTCCGCGCGCCTTTGTGGCGGGTATTGGCCTGGCCGTTCCGTGCCCCATCCCGGCATCGGGCGATGCCAAGGTCAAGGCCAACATTGCCATTAACCTGCCCGAGCTAAGAGTCGCCATTCAGGAGCACTGCCCCGACGCGGTCGTTAAGTACGAAAACGATGCCAACGCCGCTGCCATGGGCGAGGCCTGGCTCGGCTCTGCCAAGGGCGTACAGAACGTGGTGATGGTCACCATCGGTACCGGCGTGGGCGGTGGCGTTATCGTTAACGGCGACGTGGTATCGGGCGTTGTGGGCGCCGGCGGCGAGATTGGCCACATGTTCCTGAACCCCGAAGAGGAGCGCACCTGCGGCTGTGGCGGCCATGGCCATCTGGAGCAGTATTCCAGCGCCACCGGCGTGGTGAGTAACTACCTTGCCGAGTGCAAGAAGGCGGGCGTCGAGCCCATCGAGCTCACCGGGCCTTCTGATTCCAAGGACGTGTTCCAGGCCTGCCGCGAGGGTGACAAGCTCGCGCTGGCAGCTGCCGATACCATGGCCGACTATCTCGGCCGCGCCCTGGCGCTTATTGCCAACGTGGTCGATCCCGAGATGTTCCTGATCGGCGGCGGTGCTTCCGCTTCGGCCGATGTCTACCTCGACAAGGTCCGCGAGCACTTTAAGCAGTACGCGCTCTCCGCCTCGCGCGAGACGCCCATTAAGGTCGCTTCGCTCGGCAACGACGCCGGCATCATCGGTGCCGCTTACGTAGCCCTGCGCGCCGCCGGTAAATAGCTGGTGCGGGGGCAGGTGGTGAGGGGGTAGGCCTCGCCTCAACGTTTGTCCCAAATTGCGCTGCGCCCCTTCCGTTTCAGAAGGTTCGGCGTCAGCGTGCTACCATAGACACGTATGAGTACACACACGCATATGGAGGAAACCCATGGCAAACGTTCTTGTCTTTGGTCACCAGAACCCCGATAACGACGCCATCATGAGCGCCGTCGTCCTGTCCCAGCTGCTCAACCAGGTTGAGTATGCCGGCAACACCTACGAGGCCTGCGCCCTTGGTCAGCTTCCGGCAGAGTCCGCCAAGCTGCTTGCCGACGCCGGCATCGCCGAGCCCCGCGTGATTGAGTCCGTCGAGGCCGGTCAGCTCGTCGTCCTCACCGACCACAACGAGTCCGCCCAGTCCGTCGCAGGCCTTAAGGACGCCACGGTCTTTGGCGTCGTCGACCATCACCGCATCGGCGACTTCGAGACCGCCGGTCCGCTGCACTACATCTGCCTGCCCTGGGGCTCCAGCTGCACCATCGTCACCAAGCTCGCCGACGTGCTCGGCGTTGAGCTTTCCGACGTCCAGGCCAAGCTGCTGCTCTCGGCCATGATGACCGACACGCTCATGCTCAAGAGCCCCACCACCACCGATGTCGACCGCGCCGTTGCCGCCAAGCTCGGCGAGCAGGTGGGCGTCGACCCGGTCAAGTTTGGCATGGAGGTCTTCCTCACCCGTCCGTCCGGCTCCTTCACCGCAGCCGAGATGGTCGGCAACGACATCAAGATGTTCGAGCCCGCTGGCAAGAAGCTGCTCATCGGCCAGTACGAGACCGTCGACAAGAGCCGCGCACTCGGCATGATCGACGAGATCCGCGAGGCCATGCGCGCCTACGCCGCCGAGAAGGGCGCCGACGGCATTGTCCTGTGCATCACCGACATCATGGAGGAGGGCTCGCAGGTCCTGCTCGAGGGCGAGACCGAGGCTGCTCAGAAGGGCCTGGGCATTGCTGACGAGCACGACGGCGTCTGGATGCCGGGTGTCCTTTCCCGTAAGAAGCAGGTCGCTGCCCCCATTATGGCCGCCTGCTAGGTTTAGTTGACCAAACGCCACGACCGGATCGCGGACGCCCCGCGCTCCGGTCGTTTTTTGTGCACGTCGCCGCGTCGTCTCTTGGACAGGCGTGCCTGTGCCGTTGAGCAAATAATGTTCAACCTGTGGTTCCGCTTTTCGGCCGCGCTTGCGCGCTTGTCGCGCAGGGTAGGCTAGATGCAAGCGTAATACGTTAGAGCGCGGCGCCGCCATCTGGGCGGGCCGTGCTTTTTTAAGACGGGAGCTTTCCCGTGAAAGGAGCCGCCCATGGCAGCAACTGAGCAGCTGTTCAATGTTCGTGAGCGCAAGCGCTTTGAACGTCACGACATCTGGGAGCGCATCGCCGAGAACGGCACCATTTCTGCCGCCGTCATGGTGATCGCCGCCATCGCCGCCGTCATCTGCGCCAATACCGATGCCTACGAGGCCATCCATCACTTTTTGGAGACCCCGCTGTATGTGGGTCTGGGCAACCTTACGGCTGGTCTCACCGTTGAGCTTTTCGTCAACGACTTCCTCATGGCGATTTTCTTTTTGTTGGTGGGCATTGAGCTTAAGTACGAGATGACGGTCGGCGAGCTCAAGAATCCGCGTCAGGCCATGCTTCCCATGTTGGCGGCCGTGGGCGGCGTCGTCGTTCCCGCCTGCATCTACCTGATCTTTAACCATGCCGGCGCCCGCAACGGTTGGGCCATCCCCATGGCAACCGATATTGCCTTTGCGCTGGGCGTGCTGTCGCTTTTGGGCAATCGCGTGCCCAACGGCGTGCGCGTGTTCTTCTCGACGCTCGCCATCGCCGACGACCTGATCTCCATCGCCGCCATCGCCATCTTCTACGGTCAGAGCCCCAATCCGTTTTGGTTGGGCGCCGCCGCGCTTGTGACCTGCGCGCTCGTGTGGCTTAACAAGACGCAGCATTACCGCCTTGCCCCGTATTCGGTACTGGGGCTGCTTCTGTGGTTCTGCATGTTCAAGAGCGGCGTACATGCCACGCTTGCTGGCGTCATCTTGGCCTTTACCATCCCGGCCAAGTGTGGCGTCAAGCTCGATAGCCTCACCGATTGGCTGGGCGAGTGCCTGCCGCTGCTCGATGACCGCTACGATGATGAGGCACACATCCTGGGCCAGCATGACTTTACCGTCTCGACAACCAAGGTCGAGCGCGTCATGCACCGCGTGACCCCGCCGCTTATCCGCATGGAGCGTCTGATCTCCACGCCGGTCAACTTTGTGATCCTGCCGATCTTTGCGTTCGTAAACGCTCAGGTTCGCTTAGTGGGCGTGGACATGAGCACGCTGCTCACCGACCCGGTGACGCTCGGCGTGTACTTTGGCATGCTGCTGGGCAAGCCGATCGGCATCTTTGGTATGACGTTTGCCCTGGTTAAGCTTAAGGCCTGCGAGCTGCCGCACAATGTCAACTGGCACATGATTGCCGGCGTGGGCATTCTGGGCGGTATCGGCTTTACCATGTCGATTCTCATCAGCGGCCTTGCCTTCCCGACGGCCCAGTTTGAGGTTCTTGCAGCCAAGGCCGCTATTCTCGCCGGTTCGGTCACCGCAGCCGTGCTCGGCATGATCTACATGAGCGTGGTCTGCAAGCATCCCTCGCCCAAAGACGAGTAAGGGCACATACAAGTTTGAAAACGCCGCTTGTGAACACCATCACAGGCGGCGTTTTAGTCATTAGGGACGTACTTAAATGACGAGGTTTATTCCACGGTGCCGTAGACGGCGCCCCAGCCGTGGGCGGCCAAGGCGGAGTTGAGCTGGTCGCAAAGTGACTGGCGGTCGTAGTAGCCGGGCGGCAAAAGGTTCACGATTTCCATGAGGTCGGGCGCCAGGTCCAAGATTTCGGCCTGTACGATCAGATCCAGGCGGTCGATGGCGTGGCGGTCGTAAAACAGTCCGTCGACCAGGCGCTGCAAGTCGCCGAATTCCTCGGCCTGAAACGATCCGTACTCCATAGTGCCTCCTTGGGCGCCCCACGCCGGCATGCGCGGCGATTCGTAATTGATTGCGATGAACTTAATCTATCACGGCTTCATAACGTTGCGACGATGGCGGTCTATACTTAGACGAACTGCAACGTACCGCTTCGCGAAAGGTCGCACCCCATGCAGACGATCTACCAGAAGATGGAAACCACCGAACTCGATGCCGCCATCGAGGCGCTCAAAGCCGAGGTCGCCGAGGTCAAGGCCAAGGGCCTGGCGCTCGACATGGCCCGCGGCAAGCCGTCGCCCTCCCAGGTGGACATCTCTCGACCCATGCTCGATATCCTCAATGCCGATGCCGATCTGCATGACGGCAACGTCGACTGCTCCAACTACGGCTGCTTTGAGGGCATTCCCTCGGCACGCAAGCTGGCGGGGGAGTTCCTGGGTTGCCCTGCCGAGCAGACGCTCGTGCTGGGTTCGTCGAGTTTGCTGATCGAGCACGACATCGCCGGCATGTTCTGGCGCTGTGGCTCGTGCGGCAGCGACCCTTGGGAGGCTTACGAGGCAGCGCACGACGGCAAGAAGGTCAAGTTCCTGTGCCCCGTTCCCGGCTACGATCGCCACTTTGGCATCACCGCCGACTTGGGCATCGAGAACGTCCCCGTCGCGATGACCGACAATGGCCCCGACATGGACGAGGTTGAGCGCCTGGTTGCCGCCGACGATTCCATCAAGGGCATCTGGTGCGTGCCCAAGTATTCTAACCCCACGGGCATCACCTTTAGCGAGGACACTGTGCGCCGCCTGGTCGAGATGCCCACGGCCGCGCCCGATTTCCGCATCTTTTGGGACAACGCTTACTGCGTGCACGACCTGTACGACGAGACCGACGAGCTCGCAAATATCTTTGACCTCGCTCGCGCGGCGGGCACCGAGGATCGCGTGGTGGCCTTTGCCTCGACGTCCAAGATCACCTTCCCGGGCGCCGGCATCGGCTTTATCGGTGCGAGCCCCGCGGTCATCGCCGAGTTCTCCAAGCGCCTGAAGGCCGGTCTTATTAGCGCCGATAAGCTCAACCAGCTGCGTCACGTGCGCTTCCTTCCCACCATCGAGGCGGTCAAGGAGCACATGAAAAAGCATGCCGAGTTCCTGTGCCCGCGCTTTGAGGCCGTTGAGCGTAAACTCACCGAGGGCTTGGGTAACACGGGTTGCGCCACTTGGACGCATCCCCATGGCGGCTACTTTGTGAGTTTCGATGGCCCCGAGGGCTCGGCCCAGAAGGTCGCCGCGCTTTGTGCCGACCTGGGCGTCAAGCTCACGCCGGCTGGTGCCACCTGGCCTTATGGCAAGGATCCGCGCGACACCAACATCCGCATCGCGCCGAGCTATCCCACGGTCGAGGACCTGGAGGCTGCGCTCGATGTGCTGGTGCTGGCCGTTAAGCTTGTCGCTGCCGAGCTTGCGCGTGCCGAGCGCGCCTAACGCGTAGGGCCCCGCAAGTCCGCGCCTAGTACTATCCGCACTTTCGATACGTAAAGGAGCGTATACATGGATTTGGGTATTTCCACCAACCCCACGCCAGAGCTCTACACCATTAAGGTGACCGGTGAGATCGATATCTCTAACGCCGATAGCCTGCGCAATGCCATCGACCTGGCGCTCGAGCAGCCCACTGAGGCCGTTGAGCTCGATTTTGCCCAGGTGAGCTACATCGATTCGACGGGCATTGGCGTGCTTGTGGGCGCCGCACACCACGCAGCTGATCATGGTAAGCGTTTTAGCTGCGTCAACGTGCAGCCCCCGGTGATGCGCGTGGTTCAGCTGTTGGGCGTCGACCAGGAGATTTCGATCACCGCTGCATAATCTTTGCCCCCAAAAGGGCGTGCCGTTTGGCATATGTTTGTGATGCGCTCGGACGTTTTGGCGTCCGGGCGCTATACTTGACCGAATGAATAGACGAGTTCCGGCCGAATGGCGCGGTGCGGGCTCGACTCACATCGAGCCTTGGAGGTATGTGTGTTTGGTATTGGAGAGGGTGAGCTCGCGATCATCGTGGTCTTCGGCTTTTTGCTGTTTGGCCCGGATAAGCTCCCGCAGATGGGCCGCACGATCGGCCGTGCCATCCGTCAGTTCCGCGAGACGCAGGAAAAGATGACGGCCGTTGTTCAGTCCGAGATTATCGATCCGGTGAGCGAGGCCGCGTCGGCCCCGGTCAAGCCCAAGAAGACTGCTGCGACCGACGACGATTCCGATGCGGACGAGGATGCCGCCGAGACGGCAGCGCCCGCCAAGAAGGAGACCTTTGCCGAGCGTCGCGCCCGTCTTGCTGCCGAGAAGGCCGCAAGCGAGGGTGCTGCTGAGGGCGAAGGCGCTGTTGATGAGGCCGAGGGTACAGAGCCTGCTGCTGCCGTCGAGCCCGAGCCTGCTGCAGAGCCCGAGCCCGAGCCGGCAGAGCCCACGACGGCTGACCTCTACGCCCGTCGTCCCCGCAAGCGCAAGGCCGTCGTCGACCAGCTCGCTCGCGAGCTCGAGGCCGAGGACGATGCCGAGGCTGCTGCCGCCGACGCCCCGAAGGGAGGCGATGAGTAATGCCGATCGGACCTGCGCGCATGCCGCTCTTCGATCACCTGGGAGAGCTCCGTCGCCGCCTGACCATCGTGGTCGTTTCGGTGTTTGCCGCCGCCATCGTGCTGTACTTTGCCACGCCCGTGGTGCTCGATATTCTTGAGGACCCCATCCGCTCCTTTGTGCCGGACGGTAAGTTTTACATCACCACCACGCTCGGCGGCTTTGGCCTGCGCTTCTCGCTTGCCATCAAGATGGCCGTGGTCATGTGCACGCCCATGATCATCTGGCAGATTCTGGCATTTTTCCTGCCGGCACTGCGCCCCAACGAGCGCAAGTGGGTTGTGCCCACGGTGCTCGCCTCGACGGTGCTGTTCTTCCTGGGTGCCATCTTCTGCTACTTCATCATCATCCCGGCGGGCTTTGAGTGGCTCATCGGCGAGACCTCGGCTGTCGCTACGGCGTTGCCCGATCTGGAGAACTACGTCAACATGGAGCTGCTCTTTATGATCGGCTTTGGTGTGGCGTTTGAGCTGCCGCTCATCATCTTCTACCTGTCCGTTTTCCACATCGTGTCCTATGCGGCCTTCCGCAGCGCCTGGCGCTACGTGTACGTAGGCCTGCTCGTGGGTTCGGCTGTGATTACGCCCGACGGCTCGCCCGTTACGCTGGGTCTCATGTATGGCGCCCTGCTCTCGCTCTACGAGATTTCGCTCGCCATCGCTCGCGTGGTCATTACCGCGCGCGAGGGCAAGGAGGGCCTGTTCGTGAGCCGTCTGGACCTGTTCTCGGACGACGAGGACGACGAGGAGTAAATCGGTATGCACGAGGTTGGCATTGTCAACGGCATACTCGATACAGTGATTCGCGCGGCGCGTGGGGCGGGGGCCTCGCGCGCCGTTTTGGTAACGCTGCGTATCGGGGATATGACCGAAGTTGTGCGCGAGGCGCTCGACTTTGCGTGGGAGACGTTTCGCGATGAGGACCCGCTCACGCGCGGCTGCGAGCTTGCCGTGGAGGAGGTCCATCCACAAAGCGAGTGTCTGGACTGCGGCGAGGTTTTCGACCACGATCGCTTCCACTGTCGCTGTCCCCAGTGTGGTGGTGCCAACGTGCGCCTACTGCACGGCCGCGAGCTCGATATCGCAAGTATCGAAATCGAAACCCCCGACGATTAGCCCGCTAGCCATCTGGTGATGGGGTATAAAGGGGCCAAAGTAAGGAGCGCTAAGTATGGCCGAGAAAACGATTGATATTGCATCGCCGATTCTGTCGCGCAACGAGCGCCTGGCAGATCAGCTGCGTCAGCGATTTAATGAGACAAACACCTACGTGATCAATGTGCTGTCGAGCCCTGGCTCGGGCAAGACCACCACGATTCTGGGCACCAACGAGCGCCTGCGTGACAAAGCCGGCCTGCGCTGTGCCGTCATCGAGGGCGATATCGCCTCGGATGTCGATGCCATCACCATGAAGGAAGCCGGCATGCCCGCCATCCAGATCAACACGGGCGGTCTGTGCCACCTCGAGGGCAACATGATCATGGAGGCTGTCGATGCCTTCGACCAGGCTGTGGGTCTGGAGAACATCGACGTCATCTTTATCGAAAACGTGGGTAACCTGGTCTGCCCGGTCGACTTTGACCTGGGCGAGAACCTGTCCATCATGATTCTCTCGGTGCCCGAGGGCGACGACAAGCCCATCAAGTATCCGGGCATCTTCCAGCACGCCGGCGCGCAGCTGCTCAACAAGGTCGACGTGGCCCCGGCTTTCGATTTTGACATGGATAGGTATACTAAGACACTCGATGACCTCAATCCGCAGGCGCCGCGGTTTGCCGTGAGCGCGCGCAAGGGCGAGGGCATGGATGCCTGGTGCGATTGGCTCATCGGGCAGATTGAGCAAGCAAGGGCGTAAGTCGGCCGCCATACGGGCGGGCGTAGCCGCAGAGATACGAGATAGGAGCCTCTTTTGAAGCTCATCATCGCCGAGAAAAACGACGCCGCGCGTCAGATTGCCGAGCGTCTGTCCACGGGCAAGCCCAAAAAGGACAAGGTGTACAACATCGCCATCTACCGTTTTGAGTGGAAGGGCGAGGAGTGCGTGACGATCGGCCTTGCCGGTCACATCCTTGCGCCCGATTTTTGCGACAGCGTGCTGTTCGATAAAAAGCTGGGCTGGTATTCGGTCACCGAGGACGGCGAGATGCTGCCGGCCGATATGCCCGATGGCCTGGCACGTCCGCCCTACGACACCAAGCGCAAGCCGTTTCTTGCTGATGGTATCTCCATCAAGGGCTGGAAGCTCGAGAGCCTGCCTTACCTCACCTGGGCGCCCGTCATTAAGCTGCCGGCCGAGAAGGAGCTCATCCGCTCGCTCAAGAACCTTGCCAAGAAGTCCGACAGCGTCATTATCGCCACGGACTTCGACCGCGAGGGCGAACTGATCGGTTCGGACGCCCTCAACAAGGTGCGCGAGGTTGCGCCCGACTTGCCGGTCGCCCGCGCCCAGTATTCTTCGTTTACCAAGGCCGAGATTACGCAGGCCTTCGATAATCTTGTCTCGCTCGACCAGAATTTGGCCGACGCCGGCGAGAGCCGCCAGCACATCGACCTCATTTGGGGTGCGGTGCTCACGCGCTACCTGACGCTCGCCAAGTTTGGCGGCTTTGGCAACGTGCGCTCCGCCGGCCGCGTGCAGACGCCGACGCTCGCTCTGGTGGTCGAGCGCGAACGCGAACGCATGGCGTTTGTGCCCGAGGACTATTGGCAGATTCGCGGCATGGGTGCCGCTCAGGGTGCTGCCGAGGACGACCGCTTTAAGATTGCGCACAAGACGACACGTTTTACCGACAAAGATGCTGCCGAGACGGCGTACGGCCACGTCGACGGCGCTACGACGGCAACCGTCGCCGCGGTGACCAAGCGCTCCCGCAAGCAGCAGCCGCCCACGCCGTTTGCGACGACCTCGCTGCAGGCTGCCGCCGCGGCCGAGGGCATCTCACCTGCACGTACCATGCGCATCGCCGAGTCCCTCTACATGGCGGGCCTCATCAGCTATCCGCGTGTCGACAACACCGTGTACCCTGCGACGCTCGATCTGGGCGCCGTGGTGAGCGACCTGGCAAAGATCAACCCGGCGCTGGCGCCCGTGTGCAAAAAGGTACTCGCCGGCCCCATGAAGCCCACGCGCGGCAAAGTCGAGACCACCGACCACCCGCCCATCTACCCCACGGGCGAAGGCGATCCGTCCACGCTCGATGGCGGCCAGCGCAAGCTCTACGACCTCATCGCCCGCCGCTTCCTGGCAACGCTCATGGGGCCCGCGACCATCGAGAACACCAAGCTCGAGCTCGACGTCAACGGCGAGCCGTTCGTGGCTTCGGGCGACGTGCTCGTGACCCCGGGCTTCCGCGAGGCGTATCCGTATGGACTTAAGCGCGACGAGCAGATGCCGCCGCTGGAGCAGGGCGATACGGTCGACGTTTTCGACATTAAACTCGAGGCCAAGCAGACCGAGCCGCCCGCGCGCTACAGCCAGGGCAAGCTCGTGCAGGAGATGGAAAAGCGCGGCCTGGGCACCAAGTCCACGCGCGCGAGCATCATCGAGCGCCTGTATGCCGTGCGCTATCTCAAAAACGATCCCGTGGAGCCGAGCCAGCTGGGCATCGCCATTATCGATGCACTGTCGCAGTTTGCCCCGCGCATCACGAGCCCCGATATGACCAGCGAGCTCGACGGCGACATGACCCGCGTGGAGCGCGGCGAGGACACCGAAGAACATGTCGTGACGCACTCGCGCGCGCTGCTGGCCGGCGTGCTCGACGAGCTGCTCAAACATACGCAGGAACTGGGCGACGCCATCAGCGACGCCGTCACGGCCGATGCGCGCGTGGGCGCTTGTCCCAAGTGCGGCAAGGACCTGGTTATGAAGACGAGCGCCAAGACCCGCGGCAGCTTTATCGGCTGCATGGGCTGGCCCGACTGCGATGTGACCTATCCGGTGCCGAGCGGCGTCAAGGTGAGCCCGCTCGAGGGCGAGGCGGCCGTGTGCCCCGAGTGCGGCGCGCCGCGCATTAAGTGCCAGCCGTTCCGCCAGAAGGCCTTCGAGATTTGCGTGAACCCCACGTGCCCCACCAACTACGAGCCTGACCTTAAGGTGGGCGAGTGCAAGGTGTGCGCCGAGGCCGGACGCCATGGCGACCTGATCGCGCACAAGAGCGAGAAGAGCGGCAAGCGCTTTATCCGCTGCACCAACTACGATGACTGCGGCGTGAGCTATCCTCTGCCGGCGCGCGGTAAGCTCGAGGCGACGGGCGAGACCTGCCCCGAGTGCGGCGCCCCCATCGTGGTGGTCAACACGGCGCGCGGTCCGTGGCGCATCTGCGTGAACATGGACTGCCCGACCAAGGAGAAGAAGCCCGCCCGCGGCCGCAAGACCACAACCAAGGCGAGCACGGCGAAGAAGACCACGGCAGCCAAGAAGACGACGGCGGCAAAGAAGGCCACGGCGGCCAAGAAGACGACCGCCAAAAAGACGACGACCAAGAAGGCGGCCGCCGACAAGTAGCGGCGCAGCCGAAACATTGCCCAAAACAAAAACGAGCGAGGACCTCAAGATCCTCGCTCGTTTTCTAGGCAGTCATTGGGGACGTTCTTTAATGACTAGTCGTTTGAGAACGTCGCATGCGACTAGTTCACTTCGACGGGTTTGGCGCCGGGATAGCGCTCCTCAAAGTCTAGGCGGTACTTATTGTCATTGGTGCCCGCCACGTTGTCGCGCGACAGCGGCGCCACGATCTCATTCTTGTGGTCCGCAGGCTTGGCGTATTTCAGGCTGATCTCCCAGGCATCGCAGATCGCGTCGATACGGTGATCCAAGTCGTCATACAGGGCAATGATGTCTTTCCAGGAGCTGTAGTTCTTGGAGCTCGCAGGGACGTCCAGGTCCTCGACGATATCGTAATACTGCTCGATGGTGTCCTCCGTGCGCTCGGCGACGTCGGCGAGATTTTGGCGGGTGGTGCGATCTTCTTCCAGATAGCTGCCATTGAAGGCCTGCGCGCAGGCACGGACCTGGCTATCGAGATCTTCGATCAGATCGTAGTATTCGCCTAGGCGACGGTAGAGGTTTTGCTCGGAGAGGGTCGCTGCGCCGCCATCCTCGTCGTCATCATCGTCATCGTCGTAAAGGCTATTGGGGTCGCCGAGGGGCTTAAGGTCATCGGCGTCAACATCGTGGTGCGGCTTGGTAATCTCGGCAGTCGTTTGCGTGGCAGCGTTGTCGAAAGGCTTGATCACAAAGAAAACGACCAGGGCGATGATGATTGCCACCAGCACAACGACAATGGCGATAAGCGGCTTGGTGCCGCTCTTTTTGGGGGCGGCTGCCTGTGGCGAAGTGGGCGCGTATGCAGATGCCGGTTGCTGTTGGGTTGAGGTACCCGTGACGGACATACGCCGTGTCGTTTCGACCTCTGCGGGGGCAGCAGCGGGGTCGGGGCGATAGGCGAGGGGGTCGTCCGGCTTAGCCTGCGGCGTATCGAGGGAGACGGTCTGCTCAAACGCGGGCTGTCTATTGCCCGCGGCTATCTGTTCAACGGGTGTACCGCACGAGGTGCAGAACTTGGCATCATCTGCAAGAAGTTTGCCGCACGAGGCGCAATACCGAGACATTGCCACTCCTTTCGCCACATTTCAATGCAATACGACGATTATACCCAGCATCCAAAATTCCCCATCATAAGTTGCGGTGAAATAGGGACTGTTTGGCGGTCTCAGAGCTTCAATCAGTCCCTATTTCACCGCAACTTTGGAAAGGCGCCTTTAGCCATTGGGGACGCGCCGAGCACTGGGGTATCATGGCTTGGTTGATATATCTGCATTTACGCGCCTTGTAGGAAGGGGCTGCGCCCATGGCTTTTGAGCCCGCTCAACATAGCTTTATCACGCTCGAGGGCGTCGATGGCGCTGGTAAATCTACGCAGGCGCGCCTGCTTGCCCGTGCGCTCGAGCTCGCTGGCCACCAGGTTGTGAGCCTGCGCGAACCGGGTGGTACTGCCATCAGCGAAAAGATCCGTGCTCTGCTGCTCGACCCCGCCAATACAGCGATGGGCGACACCTGCGAGTTGCTGCTCTACGAGGCGGCGCGCGCCCAGTTGGTGCACGAGGTCATAGCCCCCGCCCTTGCGGCCGGCAAGGTGGTCCTGTGCGATCGCTTCTACGATTCCACGACCTGCTACCAGGCGTTTGCCGATGGCCTCGATCGCCAGATAGTGCGCGACGCCAACAACCTGGCCGTCGCGGGTACGCACCCGGCGCTCACACTCGTCTATCACATCACGCCCGAGCAGGCGGCGCTGCGCATGGCAGCCCGTGGTGCGGCAGATCGCATGGAGGCAAAAGGCATGGCATTCCAGGAGCGTGTCTACCAGGGCTTTTGCGCAATTGCTGCCGAGGAGCCAGACCGCGTAAAGCTCATCGACGCCACTACGACCGTCGAGGAAGTCTTCGAGAAGACGGTCGAGCAGGTTCGCGCGTACGGTCTCGACATTCCGCAGGAAGCCGTCGCCGCCGCGCTTGCCAAGGAGGCCGAGTAACATGGCCCCCGCTCAGGCAAGCCTGCTGGCCAAGCTCGACACCCAAGAGCGCGTGCGCGACTTTTTGACCAATGCCGTCGCTAGCGGTCGCGCATCGCACGCCTACCTGTTTTTGGGCGCGCCCGGCGCGGGCAAGCTCGACGCCGCGTGGGCGCTCGCCCAAGCCTTCCTGTGCGAGCAGGATGGCTGCGGCTCATGCGATAGCTGCGTGCGCGTCGCCCGCCATACGCACCCCGACGTGCACTATTACACGCCCGAGAGCGCCACGGGTTACCTCATTGCCCAGACCCGCGAGCTGCTCGATGACGTGCCACTGGCGCCCATCCGTGCCAAGGCCAAGGTCTACATCATCGACCGTGCCGAGCAACTGCGTGCCAACACCGCCAACGCACTGCTCAAAACGCTCGAGGAGCCGCCCGAGGGCGTTATGTTTATCTTGCTGGGCACCTCGGCCGACGTGATGCTGCCCACTATCGTGAGTCGTTGCCAGTGCGTGCCGTTTCGGCTGGTATCGCCCGCCGTCGCCGCGCAGGCCGTGAGCCGCGCCACCGGTCAGGACCCTGCGCGTTGCCGCATGGCGGTCGCCGTGGCGGGAAGCCCCACACGCGGCATCGAGTTTCTTAAGAGCGCCGAGCGCCAGGACGCCCGCCGTCAGATGGTCCGTGCCATCGACTCGCTCATTGCCGCCGACGAGGCCGACGTGCTCAGCCGCGCCAAGTCACTCATCGTCGCCGTCAAGGCGCCGCTCGCCGAGGTCAAGTCCACGCAGGAAAAGGTGCTCGAGCAAAATGCCGACTACCTGTCGCGTGGAGCATTGAAGCAGCTTGAGGACCGCAACAAGCGCGAACTCAACGCGCGCGAGCGTTCGGGTATCATGGAAGCGCTGGCGAGCGCGCGGACGCTCATGCGCGACGTGCTGCTGACGCTTCAGGATGAGGCGGCCGACGTCGTGAACGAGGATGTGCGCGACACGATCGGTCGGCTTGCCGCCGCGACCAATGTTGCGGGTGCCACCCAGGTGCTCGAGGCGGTCGCAACCGCCGAGCGCAACATCGCCAGAAACGTTACTCCCCAGCTGGCCATCGAGGTCATGCTGTTCGATATCAGGAAGGCACTGAAATGCCGTTAGTCGTACCCGTTAAGTTTACCTACGCCTCGCGCGACCTGTGGTTCGACCCGCAGGATCTGGATATCCTCGAGGCCGATTATGCTATCTGCTCCACCGAGCGCGGAACCGAGATCGGCTTGGTCACGGCCGATCCCTTCGAGGTGCCGCAGGACGAGATCGGCCAGCCGCTCAAGCCCGTGCTGCGCGTGGCGAGCGACATCGACCTGCAGCTTGCCGATGATCTGGCCATCCAAGGCGACGAGGCCATGGTCGATTTCCGTCGCCTGGTCAAGGAGCTCGACCTCGAGATGAAGCCGGTCGGCGTCGAGTACCTGTTTGGCGGCGAGAAGGCCGTGTTCTACTTTGCGGCCGAGGAGCGCGTCGATTTTCGTCAGCTCGTCAAGGATCTGTCCTCGACGCTGCACATTCGCGTCGACATGCGCCAGATCGGCGTGCGCGACGAGACTCGCCTGGTGGGCGGCTATGCCCAGTGCGGCCAGGAGCTCTGCTGCACGCGCTTTGGCGGACAGTTTGAGCCCGTCTCGATCCGCATGGCAAAAGAGCAGGACCTGCCGCTCAATTCCTCCAAGATCAGCGGCGTTTGCGGCCGCCTGATGTGCTGCCTGCGCTATGAGTTCGAAGCGTACAAGGACTTTAAGAGCCGTGCGCCCAAAAAGAAGACGCTCATCGATACGCCGCTCGGCAAGGCGCGTATTCAGGAATATGACACGCCGCGTGAGCAGCTGGTGCTGCGCCTGGAGAACGGCAAGGTCTTTAAGGTCAACCTGGCCGATATGACCTGCTCGGAGGGCTGCAAAAAGAAGGCCGCCGAGCAGGGCTGCAACTGCCGCCCCGACTGCGTGACGCGCGACGTGCTCGAGCGCATCGAGTCGCCCGAGATGCGCCTGGCGCTCATGGAGCTCGACCGCGAGAACGGCGTCGACGTGGGCGATGGCCTGTCGAGCGCCGACCGTCTTGCTGGCACGTCGATGCCCAAGCGCCGTCGTCGCGATGCTGAATCCGATGCTCGCGCCGGTCAGGGGCAGGGCGAGGGCCGTGGCCGCGGAAAGGGCCGTGGCAATGCCGCAACGCCCGAGGCCGAGGAGGCCGCTGGTGGCCGTCGTCGTCGCAAGCGCGCGGGCTCGGGTGATGCTACCGAGGCTGCGGCCGCGGGCAAGAACGTTTCCCGCGAGCGCGAGGCTCAACAGCCCCAGCAGCAAAACCGCGGCGGTGGCATGAACCCCACGCGCCGTCGCCGCCGTCACCTGTCGAGCGAGGAGCGCGAGGATGCCTTCCGCGCTGCAGCTGCTCGCGAGGCTGGTGCCGCTTCCAAGGGTCCCTCGGCCTCCGATGCGCCTGCCGACAAGGGCGGCAAGTCACGTGGCGAGGAGGAGCGCGCCCCGCGTCCGCGCCGTCGCCATTCCTCGGGCGCGCAGCAGAAGCCCTCAGTGCCCTCCGTGGCCGATCAGGTCTCGGATGGCGAGGTCAAGGTCACGCGCCGGCGTCCCGGAGATGGCGGGGGAGCGGCTGCCAAGGCTTCGCGTGGCGCGGCTCGCGACGAGCGCGAGCCGCGCGAGGATCGCGGTGGCGAGGGCTCGGCCGACCAGGGTC
>NZ_QSQK01000004.1:63818-161405 GCF_003436735.1 Collinsella sp. TF12-2AT
CCAGGGTCAAAAGCGCCGTCGTCGTCGCCGTTCCCGCAAGCCGCGCCAGGATGGTGGCGAGGGCTCGACCCCGTCTTCGGCCGCACCACAACCGCCCGCCGGCGAATAACGCCCGCGAGCGGATTTAACCCGCCTTACCCCAATCGCGTCGGGGTACCATAGCGCTGAATCAACAACCCTCCCTGCGACCGAATGTAGGGAGGGTTGTGTCTTGAAGAGCCATCTGAACAAATTGAGCCGTCTGCAGGGTGCCGGCGCCCTACCGTTTGCGGACGAATTGCTGCCGTTTGCCGAGCGGGCGGCACGCGAGGCACTCGAGGCATTGTCGCCAACACGATGTGCCGGCTGCGAGCGCGCCGGTGCGCTTATTTGCCAAGACTGCCTGGCCGCGCTCACGCTCATCGACCCACGTCATAGCTGCACCCGATGCGGCGCCCCGTTTGGGGATTTGCTGTGCACTGAGTGTTCGGTCGAGGGCACGTCCTCGGCAATGGCGGAGGCGCTCGACCGCTGCCTGGCGTGCTCCGTCTATGCGCATCCGCTGCCGCGCATCATTAAAGCGTACAAGGACGCGGGCGAGCGACGCCTGGCGCCGTATCTGGCGGAGCTGCTCTACGACACCGCCCTGCATGCCCAGGTCGTAGCGCCCGATCGCTTAGGAGGTGTGCTGTCCGGTGCGGATGCGGTGGTGTTTGTGCCTGCGACGGCGGCAGCGTTTCGGCGGCGTGGCTTTGATCATATGGAGGCCATTGCGCGCCCATTTTGCGAGCTGTCGGGCGTTCCCCTGCTCGATGCCCTCGTCAAGTACGGGCATGGCGACCAGCGCGAACTCGGTCGTGAGGAGCGTCGCGAGCGTGCCCAAGGCATGTACGAGACGGTTGAGGACGTGCGCGGCCGCCGTCTACTGCTTATCGATGACGTTATCACCACGGGCGCGACCATGGCAGCGGCCTCGGCGGAGCTCAAGCGTGCCGGCGCTGCGGCAGTCGATGGCCTTGCTATCGCACGTGTTTGGTAGGGGTGGTTTTGTGGCAGTGAAGATTGAGCGGCGCAACGAGCCGACAGGCGAACAGCTAGCGGCTTCCGTAATCCTAACAGGCGCTTCAGCGCTGCGCATGATGCGCGCCGAGCGCCGGCAGATGGGCTATATCAGCTGGAAGGACCTTAATCCCGATGAAGAGCGCCGTGTGCTGCGCACGTCGTCGCCCTCGACCGAGGATATCTATCTTCCTGACTTGGTGCGAATTGGAGCCGCAAGCGGCGAGGTGCAAGAGGATTTGTGCTTGCTGGTGGGATCTGCGGCGCAGCGCCGCCGCATGCCTAGCGTAGGCTGGTCCGTGTGTTCCGGGTTGCCCGCCGGCTCGATTCTAGAGGTGGAACCGGGGGTGTACAGCTTGTCTCCCGAGGCCCTCTGCCTTGCCGTTGCGCGCGAACTTGGCTGTATCCAGGCATTTGCCCTGGCCCAGGAGCTGTGCTCTAAGATTTCACTGAGCGACCGCGGGAAGTATCTGCCTCCCTACACCTCGCCTGTTACGAATAAACTTGCAAAGGACAAGGACCAGCCAGCAGACGTGGGCTACTTTGAAGTCGAGCCGGTGCTGATGCCCGATCGTCTGGCAGATTACCTTGCGGCATGCAAGGGGAATGTGGCCAAACAGCTGCTGCGTCTGTGTCCCTATCTTTCGGAAAACCTGCTCTCGCCCATGGAGTGCATCATGCTCGCCCTGTTTTCGCTTCCGTTTTCCTATGGCGGGTTTGCCTGCGGACCTTTTAAGACCGACTACAAGATCGAGTTCGATGACCGTGCGCAGGCAATCTCGGGGATGCCCCATGCAGTTTGCGATGCATATCAGGAGGCAGCCCGGTTTGACCTGGAATACAACGGTGAGCTGGGCCATTCCTCTCGGAGGGGACGTATCCATGATGAAAAGCGCAACACGGGCTTGATTACTATGGGAATCGAGGTCGCGACGGTCAACAACGAAATGCTCTGTGACATGGAAGCGATGGAAGCGCTCGCATGGCGCATGCACCAGCGTATGCGAAAGCGGTACCGGAATCGTGTCGATGCCCGCAGGAAGAAGCAAGAGGCGTTGCTTAATACGCTGCGGGCGTGTTTTGGGCTTAAGCCGGTCTAATTCACGTCGAAAATAGGGGGTTAATCATATGCCCTGGCCAAAATATGGCAAATATGAGTACTGTCACTAAATCAGTAACAGCAAAATCAAGGAATTTAGGACTCGGAGGCGTCATAAAGTAAGAAGACAATAAACAAATGTAGAATAACTAAGCATCAGGTTGGCGACACTGAGCGCAAAATCTGTCCGAGAGGCTAAAACTGCCTGTTACTAAATTGGTGACAGTACTCATATTTGCCATTTTTTGGCCACAGCACCCTAGGAAGGGTGCCCCGGAGCTCCCCATAGGGGAGCTCCGGGCTTCACAGGGGCACGAATAGCCCACTCCGACCTGCGAAATCTGTACTCGCGATGCGAATGACGCCCCTAACCTTAAACTTTAGCTTGAACTTAGCTATAATGCGCTACGTTCCTACCAGGCTGTGGTTGCGGACGGACGAAATGCCCGTCCTAGTCCAAGACAGACGCGGTCAAAGGGATCCACGTAAGCGACCGCGTGCGCGCGGCGCGATCATGGCGCGTCCTAGATGTAAGCCGCACCGTCCGTTCTACTTTCTTTGGGGCAATACCGCCTCGCGGGCGAGCGGGCCAGTCGTGAAGGTGGCTGCGGCCTCCCGAGCAAACACCCCGGTGCGCAAGTGTGGGGTCAAATACCAGGTCAGCTGGTGGGAACAATCTGATATTCCGCGCATCGCACGGATCGTATACGACACAGAAGGCAGGGTAGTGGACATGGTGAGGGGCAGCTTGATGCACGCGGCTCGGTTAGGTGCTGGGGCCGCAGCGGTCATCGCCGTTTTGGGTCTGAGCGGATGCGCGTTCAACCCGCTGTCTACGTTCACGACTCCCACGATCGACCAGATCGAGTACGAGACCGTCACGCCCACGGTGTCGGATGATGCCCTGGTCACCCCCGGTACCCTGACGGTCGCCCTCGATACTTCCGATGCGCCGCAGGCCATGCAGGGCACCGACGGCGAGCTCACGGGGTATGCGGTCGACGCCGCCCGCGCCCTCGCAAGCCGCATGGGCCTTAAGGTCGCCTTTGTCGATGCGTCCTCGGCAGGTTCCGCGCTCGGCGACAAAAAGGCTGATATCTTTATCGGCGAGATCAACTCCACGGACGGGGACGTTAGCTCGCTCGGCACCTGCCTGTACGATGCCGCTTCCGTGTTCGGTAGAACCAGCGATGGTGGGTCGCTAAACGTTTCCACCGATACCCTTAACACGTCTACTCTGGGTGTCCAGATGTCCTCGGCCTCGCAGGAGGCGCTTGCTAAGCAGAGCATCACCGCCAACCAAAAGACCTACCCCAACATCAACGAGTGCTTTGAGGCGCTCGAGTCCGGCGAGGTCGACTATGTGATCTGCGACTCCACGGCCGGCGGCTACCTTGCACGCCTGATGAGCGAGATCTCCTATGTCGGTGCGCTCGAGGCGCCCTCGACGCTTGGTGTTGCGGGCCTCTCGTCCAATGACGAACTGTGCCGTGCCGTGAGCGATGCCCTCGACGGCATCACGGTCGACGGTACGCTCGAGGCGGTCCACTCCGTCTGGTACGGCACGATGCCCTATGACCTCACCACCAAGACGGTCTCGGGCGCCGACGTGCAGCCGACCGACACCGGATCCAGCGAGTCCGCATCCTCCGATTCGAGCAGCGATGGTGCATCCTCCGAGGATAAATCGTCCAGCCAGGAGGGCACTATCACCGACGACGACATTAACAAGCTCAATAGCTAGTTATTGCTAGGGGTGGCGTCTCCTATGCGCTAGGAGGGACGCCTCTTCACGGTTTCAACACGCATCGCCGGGCTCTCCCAACAGGGGAGCCCGGCTTTTTCGTTTCCATAAAACCAGCAGGTCAAAGACATTTTTTAGGTGCAAAACCAAAGTCGCCTCGCTCTTCCATAGCGCACTTTGCCACAGAAAAGTGCGAGACTTCGGTATGCGGTATCAAGCAGTCGTTATTCGGGTCTTTAGGAATCCGCGTGATTAAATGCACGGCAATGGGTACATAGCCAGTACAGTAAGTCCCCGAGGCAGATTGGAGCCACGTATGGATATCAAGGTTTCTGGACGCAAGACGACGGTAACCGATGCTCTGCGTGCGCATGTGGATGAGAAGATCGGCGAGGCGCTCAAGGTTTTCGATATCGAGCCCATGACGGTCGACGTTGTACTTCGTTATGAGAAGAACCCCTCGAACCCCAACCCGGCAATCGTCGAGGTTACGGTTCGTGCCCGCGGTTCGGTGATTCGCGTTGCCGAGCACGGTGCAGATATGTACGCCGCCATCGACCTCTCCGCCGATAAGGTCACCCGCCAGCTGCGTAAGTTCAAGACCAAGGTCGTGGACAACCGCCAGGGCGGTGCCAGCGCCGCGGATGTCGCACCGGTCGAGCGCGTCGAGGATCTGGCCGACCTGCTGCTGCCCGAGGAGGAAGACGACCTGCTCGTCCGCGAGAAGGTTATCGACGTCACTCCGATGACTGAGGAGCAGGCGCTGGTGCAGACCGATCTGCTCGGTCACGACTTCTACGTGTTCGAGAACGCGACGACCGGCCTTATCAATGTGGTGTATCACCGTAAGAATGGTGGATATGGCATCATCAAGCCCCGCATCGAAACACTTGACGAGTAAAATACGTTAACTTGCATGAGTTAACGGCTGGCGGCCATCCCATGCGGGTGGCCGCCTTTTTACGTAAGGAGTCGCTTTGATGGACAAGGCCGCATCCGCCGGTCATTCGGACCGTTGCCGCATCGTCGTCGATACCTGCTGCGACTTTAGCCCCGAGGTCGCCGCGAACCTCGATGTCGATATCTTGGGTTTCCCCTTCATTATCGATGGCGAGGAGCGCACGGATGACATCTGGTCGAGCATCACACCCAAGGAGTTCTACGACCGCATGCGCGCCGGTGCCCGCGTGTCCACCTCGGCTGTGTCGCTCGGTCGCTATATCGAGTTCTTTACCGAGTGCGCCAAAGAGGGTACGCCCACGGTCTACCTGTGCTTTACCTCGGCGCTGTCGTCGAGCTACAACTCCGCGTGCCAGGCGGCGGACGCCGTGCGCGCCGAGTATCCCAACTTTGAGCTGTACGTGGTCGACAACGCTCTGCCCTGCGCGACCGGCGAGCTCCTGGCGCTCGAGGCCGTGCGCCAGCGCTCGGCGGGACTGACTGCTAAGCAGCTGGTCGATTGGGCAAACGAGGCCAAGACCTACGTGCACGGTTACTTTACGCTCGAGAGCTTCGATGCGCTGGCTGCCGGCGGCCGCATTCCGCCCGCGGCGGCGCAGCTCACGGCAAAGCTCGACGTCAAGCCCGAGCTCTCCTACGACCTGGCCGGCTCGCTGTCGCTGATCGGCGTCAACCGCGGTCGCAAGAAGGCGCTCAAGTCCATCCTCAAGTCGTTCCGCGAGAACTACGTGCCCGATCGCACCATGCCCATCGCCATTATGACGGCCGATGCCGAAAAGGACGGCGACTGGCTCGAAGCCGCCATCCGCAAGGAGGAGGGTTGCGCCGACGTCACGATCATTCGCAGCTCCGTCGGTCCTACCATCGGCTCGCACGTGGGCCCCGGCATGGTGGCCTGCGCGTTTTGGGGTAAGAACCGCGCCGACAAGGCGTCGCTTTCCGACCGTATCGCCCGCCGCGTGCGCGGTCAGTAGGCAAGTAACGCGGCCGTAATCGATCCCAACTCACAGCCAAAACGCTGGCACCGAGTATTCAACCTGGTAATAACACCCAACCCAAAAGGAAAGGCTTCATGGCAAACAAGCTCTCTGTCGCATTCATCGGCGCCGGAATCATGGGTGCCCCCATCGCCGGCCACATCCTGGATGCCGGCTATCCCGTCACGGTCAACAACCGTACCAAGTCCAAGGCCGCCGCGCTTATCGAGCGCGGTGCCGTTTGGGCCGATACGCCGGCAGATGCCGTGGCGAACGCCGACGTCGTCTTTACCATGGTGGGTTATCCCTCCGAGGTCGAGGAGCTCTACCTGGCGGGCGACGGCCTGCTCGCGTGCACTAAGCCCGGCGCGGTCCTGATCGACCTCACCACAAGCTCGCCCGAGCTGGCGCGCGACATTGCCGAGGCCGCCCAGGTTTCCGGCCGCATGGCGTTTGACTGCCCCGTCACCGGCGGCGAGTCGGGCGCTATCGCCGGTACGCTCACGGCTATCGTGGGCGCTACCGAGAACGACATCGCGCCGGTCCGCGACATCCTTGCCACCTTTGCGGCCAACATCTGCTGCTTCGACGGCGCCGGCAAGGGCCAGGCTGCCAAGCTCGCCAACCAGGTGTCGCTGGGCGCCTGCATGGTCGGCATGGCAGACGCCATGGCATTTGCCGAGCTGAGCGGCCTTGACCTGGAGAAGACCCGCCAGATGATCCTGGGCGGTACCGGCAAGTCCGGCGCCATGGAGAGCCTGGCTCCCAAGGCGCTTGACGGCGACTACAAGCCCGGCTTTATGGTCGAGCACTTCATTAAGGACCTGCGCTTGGCGCTCGCTTACGCCGATGACCGCGAGCTCGCGCTGCCCGGTGCCGACGTCGCTTTTACGCTCTACGACATGCTCGACGCCATCGGTGGCGCCAAGCTGGGCACCCAGGCCATCACGGTTCTCTACAAGGAGGAGGCCGACGCCATCGCCGCCGGTCTGGACTGGTCGCAGTATCGCCCCGAGGAGCATGGCGCTCACGAGGAAGGTTGCGGTTGCGGCGAGCACGGCGAGGACCAT
This sequence comes from Collinsella sp. TF12-2AT, assembly GCF_003436735.1. NCBI lineage: Bacteria > Bacillati > Actinomycetota > Coriobacteriia > Coriobacteriales > Coriobacteriaceae > Collinsella > Collinsella sp. TF12-2AT. The sequence continues at coordinate 70,707 of NZ_QSQK01000004.1, forward strand.
GAGTGCGGCTGTGGCCATCACCATGGCGAGGACCACGAGTGCTGCGGCGGCCACGGCCATGACGACGGCCACGAGTGCTGCTGCGGCCACCATCACGGGGAGTAGCGCCCATGAGCTGGACGTTCGTGGTGCTTGCGCTGGTACTCTTTCTCTTTGCGATCTACATCGGCTTTCTGTGCGGCCAGTGGGCGTGCGAAAAGCGTGTCATCACCAAGCGCGACTACTGGATTGCCAACTTTGCAGGAGCGGCGGCGGTCGTCCTACTGACCTGGGTGTTCTCGCTGTTCCCGCTGGTGCAGTTTGCGCCGATCGGCTGGCTCGGCGGCTTTATCGCCGGCCTTAAGATGAGCTTTGGCGAGTCCGTCGGTCCATGGCGCAAGCACGACGAGGTTTTTAACGTCAACAAGGCTCATCGCGCCGCCGCCGACGCGGGCGACGCCGAGGAGCGCCGCCGTGCACGTCGCAATGGCGCGGCCGACCGGCAGCTCATCTCGGTCACCGATGACAGCAAGGGTGCTGGCAAGCACGCCAAGAAATAAAAAGAAGAGGTAACTATGGCAGAAAACAAAGACGAACAGCTCACCGACGAGGAGCTGGCACAGCTCCAGCTGGCGGAGGAGAACGAGAACGCCGTCGACCGTCTGGTCCAGGAGCTCGGCTGCCCCACGCGCCGCATCCGCCAGTTTGCCGCCCGCGTGCTGCACCTGCTTGCCGAGCGCGATCCGCAGCGCGTCGTGCCCTGCGTGCCCGCGTTGATCGAGGCGCTCGACCGCCCCGAGGCGCAGACCCGCTGGGAGGCCCTCGATGCCCTGACGGCGCTCGCCACCACCTGCCCCGAGCAGCTGGGCGATGCCTTTGAGGGCGCCGAGACCGCACTGTTCGACGAGATCTCCTCCACGCTGCGCTATGCCGCCTTCCGCCTGCTGTGCGTGTGGGGCGCCACGAGCGTCGAGCGTTCGCGCGAGGCTTGGCCCATCCTGGACGAGGCCATCCAGTGCTACCACGGCGACCTTGAGTATCGCGACATGCTCGGTTGCCTGTACGAGTTTTGCCAGGGCGAGATCGACGCCGAGGTTGCCGAGAAGCTTGCGCTGCGCCTTAAGTTCGATGCCGAGAACGGTAAGGGCAGCTATCTTAAGGCCCGTTCGAGCGAGATTTGCGAAATGCTTGTTAAACGTTTTGGCCTGGATCTCTCCAAAAAGAAGAAGCGTGCTAGCGTAAAAAAATCTGACGACGCCGAAGACGAGGAGTAACAGATTATGGCGCACGATGTAGTCCTGATTCCCGGTGACGGTATCGGTCCCGAGATTACGCAGGCCATGCGCCGCGTGGTCGAGGCCACCGGTGTCCAGATCAACTGGAACGTCCAGGAGGCCGGTGCCGGCGTCATGGACGAGTTTGGCACGCCGCTGCCCCAACATGTGCTCGATGCGGTCGCCGAGACCAAGGTTGCCATCAAGGGCCCCATCACCACGCCGGTCGGCACGGGCTTCCGCAGCGTTAACGTCGCCCTGCGCAAGCACTTCGACCTGTACGCCTGCGTGCGCCCCTGCCTGTCGCAGCCGGGCGACGGCTCGCGCTTCCGCGACGTCGACCTGGTCATCGTGCGCGAGAACACCGAGGACCTCTACGCCGGCATCGAGTTCGATGAGGGCGCTGCCGAGGTCGAGGAGCTCTCGCAGCTCGTCGAGCGTTCGGGCCAAAAGACCTTCGCCGCCGATTCCGCGATCTCGATCAAGCCCATCTCTATCGCCAAGAGCCGCCGTATTGTGGAGTATGCCTTTGAGTATGCCCGCCGCTGCGGCCGCAAAAAGGTGACGGCCGTGCACAAGGCCAACATCATGAAGGCGACCGACGGCCTGTTCCTGCGCGTTGCGCGCGAGGTGGCCGCCAACTATCCCGATATCGAGTTCAACGACAAGATCGTCGACGCTACCTGCATGGGCCTGGTCCAAAACCCCAACGACTTCGATGTCCTGGTGCTGCCCAACCTGTACGGCGACATCGTGAGTGACCTGTGCGCCGGCCTGGTGGGCGGCCTGGGTATGGCTCCGGGTTCCAACATCGGTGCCGACTGCGCAATCTTTGAGGCTACGCACGGCTCCGCGCCCGATATCGCCGGTCAGGATATCGCTAACCCCACGGCCGAGATTCTCTCTGCGGCTATGATGCTCGATCACCTGGGCGAGAACGACGCTGCCAATCGCATTCGCGTCGCCGTGTCTGCCACGCTCGACGAGGGCGAGCAGGTTACCGGTGACGTGCGTCGTGCCCAGACCGGCTCCGTTGAGGGCGCTGTGGGCACGCAGGCCTTTGCCGATGCCGTTATCGCTCACCTGGCCTAAGGCATGCACACTGCAAACGCCTAAATAGTACTTAAGTGTTTGCGTATAACCTAAGAATGAATACGCCCGGCGCCTCGTCGGGCGTATTCTATTGAGGACTATGTTTCCTAACAAGGAGTAACTGATATGGGTCTGATTCAAAAGAAGGACGAGAAGGACGAGATCGACGGCATCCAGATCATCGAGCGCGGCGAAGGCCCCGACGGTGACGAGGACGAGAAGATCGATCTGGTCGCCGGTACGTCTGCCGAGCACATTGCCGCCGGCACGACGGCCGAGGAGGAGGACGCCCGACTGGAGGCTCAGATTGCCGCGGATGCCGCTGACGAGAACCTCATGCCCGAGGAGCAGGACGAGGACGACGACGCCGACGTGGACGACCACGCTTGCAAGCACAAGAAGACGATGATTGCCGCCTTTGTGGTCGCCGTCGTGATCGCTGCCGTGGTCGGCTTCTTTATCGGCAACGGTGGTTTTGGCGGCAAGGGCGTCGGCTCGGCGACCCTGACCGAGGACCAGCTCGATTCGACCGTGGCAAGCTATAGCTACAACGGCAAGAAGAGCGACATCACCGCGCGTGAGGCCATCGAGAGCCAGTACAGCCTCGACACCGTCAAGGATAGCGATGGCAACTACACCGCTCCTTCTGCTGACGTCATCCTGTCCTACGTGCGCAATCAGATTCTGCTGGACGCTGCCGAGGACGAGGGCATTACCGTTTCTTCCAAGGAAATGAAGCAGTACGCCGAGGATTCCATCGGCACTTCGGACTACAAGACCATGGCCACGCAGTACGGCGTGTCCAAGGACCAGGCCAAGCAGATCGTCCGTCAGTCCGCGACGCTGCAAAAGCTCTACAAGAAGAAGGTGGGCGATAGCTCTGCAAGCATGCCGACCGCCCCGACCGAGCCTGCTGACGGCAACGAGGAGACCGCGAGCAAGGACTACGCCGACTACATCATCAACCTTGTCGGCGATGAGTGGGATAGCTCAAAGGGCACTTGGAAGGATGCCGACAGCACCTATGCCAAGGCCTTCGCTGACGATGCCTTTACGGCCGATAGCGCCACCTACAAGCAGGCCATGACCGCCTATTACACCGCCTACCAGCAGTATTCCTCGCAGGCTTCGAGCGCCAGCTCCAAGTGGACCGAGTATGCTAACGGCCTCTACGCCAAGGCCAACATCAGCATCTACGGCCTGTTTGCGTAAAGAGTTGCACGGCTCATCGAGCATCTAGCTGATAGAAAACAAATTGCCCGCCAGTACGGAAGTCGTTCTGGCGGGCAATTTGCGTTGAGGGCGTGATTGGCGGCTTAATTATGGCTATTCATCTTTAAGTCCAAAAAGGCTATCGGCTTCATCGTCGGATATATATTCCAGTACATCGCCCGGTTGGCAGTCGAGTGCCCGGCATATCGCGTCAAGAGTTGAAAAGCGCACGGCAGAAACCTTGCCCGTCTTGATGCGCGACATATTGACCTGGGAGATGCCCACGCGTTCCGCAAGCTCTTTGGATGAGATCTTGCGTTCGGCGAGCATGCGGTCGAGCCGCAGAATAATCATGGATTCCCCCTAGAGCAACTCGTCATCTTGTATTTGCAGGATACACCCGTACTGGAAGACGCTGGCAATCAGGCTAATAATCAGGCCTGCAAAGACCATAGAGAGGTCGAGGTGCTGGCCGCCGAGCGCATCCGTAAAGTTGCCGCCAAATCCTGAGAGTATCAGCCCCGTGACTATGGCACCAAGAAGCTTCACAGCAACGCCGCCAATAAGGAACAAATGTCCTACTTGACGTAGTATGCGGATGCATTCGAGGTCAAAGGGCCTGCCCGCCTTTTCAATGGCGGAGAAAAACCTGTATGCGCTTAGCACAATGGCAAGCGCAAGGCATGTCATCATGGCGCTCCCTATGGCAGTATGACCGTCGTGCGCGACAAGCATAAGAGGGGTCTGTTCATTGGCGCCGACGAGAGCGAGAGATGGCCCTTCGCCGGCATTAAGCTCTACGGATTGGAGGCAGAACCCTTGGGAGAGGCTAGGCAATATGAGTAAAAGCTCGATTGCAATGACTGCGAGGAGTCCCAGAGCGAGCGCTACGGCGGTGCAGATTGTGGCCCATTTGCAGATGTGAGCGAGCTTCCCCAAATCGGCTATTGCCTGTTCGCGGTTGATGGGTTCATTCGATTTGGATACGTTCCAGCGGATCATAGCTCCTCCAACCAATGTCTAGGATGATATTTAAATCTTATAACATACTTAATGATAAACGATAAACAATTACAGATTAGAGTAAGTTATGTTTGTAAGACGAATAGCGAGAGCTTATGGCATATTTAGGGAGTGAGAGTTTGGCACGTGGGGGATGGACGAGTATCGAAATTTCCCGCAACCGCGCAAGTGCTTCATCGGGTCTCCCTAATTCATATGGAAAAGGAGCTGCAAACGATTGGAAATAACCGCTGAGCGGTCGAAAACTACCGTTCACCGATAATTTCTAAACTGGTTCTAACTGGTATTAAGTCAAAAAGACCAATTCACAAATCTTCACAATGACCTGCATTTTTTCTACACGCCATTTTTAGCCACCCTGCGTTGTTTAGACACGAAAAAAGTTCCGATCTTTGGCCAAGGCATTTCAAAACGATTACAAAACCGCAGGTAGAAGTGTTAACGAGCGGTAAACGGTCGATTTTTCGCCGTGAACGGCGCAAAAACGTTTTACTGTGTGAATCAGCGAAAGCGACCTCTTCTGTGGTGATATAGTGACAACAACACGTCACGTGGTTACTACCAGTTGAGAGACCACTGGTCTTAAAGAACGCTTTCCAAGAAGCTTTAAGGGCACCTGCCCGCTGGCTTCCGAAAACATCGGACTCGTATCGTACACACCTTCGGAAGGGAAATTTGAATGGTTGGCTTTATTCTTACCGGTCATGGACAGTTCGCACCCGGCCTCGCAAGCGCTATCGCTATGGTCGCTGGCGACCAGCCCGCTTTTACCGTCGTTCCTTTTGAGGGCGACCAGGCTGCTTCCTACGGTGAGGATCTCCGCGCCGCTATTACCGCCATGCGCGAGGAGTGCGATGGCGTGCTCGTCTTTACCGACCTGCTTGGTGGTACCCCGTTCAACCAGGCAATGATGATTGCCCAGGATGTCGACAACGTCGAGATTCTGACTGGAACTAACCTTCCCATGGTTATTGAGCTTCTGTTCCTCCGCGGCAACGCCACGCTCGCCGAGCTTGGCGAGCAGGCCGTGACCGTTGGCCAGACGGGCATCACCGCCCAGACGGTCGCTTCCGTCGCTGGTGCCGAGGATGAGGATATCTTCGGCGACGAGGACGGCATCTAATGGCCGATTTCGGAGCCAGTGTTCTGAGTTCCTCGGTCGCTCTTTTGGGCCTGCTTGTCATCATGGGCTTGATTTACACCATCTGGTCGCAAATCAACATGAAGAAGAAGCAGAAGTACTTCAAGGAGCTGCACACGGAGCTCAAGCCGGGTCAGGAGGTTCTTTTCGCCGGCGGTATCTACGGAACCGTCAAAGGCATCGAAGGCGAAAAGGTCCAGATTAAAGTCCGATCCGGTGCCGTCGTAGATGTTTCGCGTTACGCGATTCAGGAGATCAAGTAACTGTCGTCAGCAAATAACGAAAGGAAGCTGATCAACATGGCAGAACCCAACATTCTTCTTACCCGCATCGATAACCGACTGGTTCATGGTCAGGTTGCCACCCAGTGGAACTCCACCCTGGGCTCCAACCTCATCCTCGTCGCCAACGACGACGTGTCGAACAACACCATGCGCCAGAACCTCATGAAGATGGCCGCTCCCACCGGCGTTGCTACGCGTTTCTTCTCCCTGCAGAAGACCATCGACGTCATCGGCAAGGCGAGCCCGCGCCAGAAGATCTTCATCGTGGCCGAAACACCGGAAGACGTGCTTACGCTCGTCAAGGGCGGTGTGCCTATAAAGAAGGTAAACATCGGCAACATGCACATGTCGGAAGGAAAGCGCCAAGTCGCCACCTCCGTCGCAGTTAACGACGAGGATGTCGCTGCGTTTAAAGAGCTGCAGGAATTGGGGGTGGAGTTGGAGATCAGGCGCGTTCCGAGCACGCCTGTTGAGGACACGAGCAAGCTCTTCTCGTAATCCTCATGATCCACGTTGTCAGGAATGAAACCCTGACATTCTGTACGTGAAATCCAAAGTGCGTACATACATTTTGAAAGGAGGAGCAAGATGGAATACTCGATCATCCAGGTCGCTCTGGTCTTCATCGTCACGTTCGTCGCGGCAATCGACCAGTTCAACTTCCTCGAGTCTCTCTATCAGCCCATCGTCACCGGCGCCGTCATCGGTCTTATCCTTGGCGACCTCAACACCGGTCTTCTCGTGGGTGGTACTTATCAGCTCATGACGATCGGCAACATGCCGATCGGAGGCGCTCAGCCGCCTAACGCCGTCATCGGCGGCATCATGGCAGCCATTCTCGCTATTGCTACGGGCCTCGAGCCCAACGCGGCAGTCGGCCTTGCCATTCCGTTCGCTCTGCTTGGTCAGCTCGGCGTTACCCTGGTCTTCACGCTTATGTCGCCGCTCATGTCCTCCGCGGACAACATGGCTCACAACGCTGACACCAAGGGTATCGAGCGTCTGAACTACTTCGCCATGGCTCTGCTCGGCCTGATCTTCGCCGTCGTCGTCACCCTGTTCTTCATCGCTGGCGCCACCATCGGTCAGACCATCGCTTCCGCCATCCCGACTTGGCTGCAGACCGGTCTTTCCGCTGCAGGCGGCATGATGCGCTTCGTCGGCTTCGCCGTCCTGCTCAAGGTTATGATGAACCGCGATATGTGGGGCTTCTTCCTCATGGGCTTTGGCCTCGCGCTCATCACCGTTGCCAACGATTCTCTGGCAACCCCTGCTCTGCTCATCCTCGCTCTCATCGGCTTCGGCATCGCCTTCTGGGACTTCCAGCAGCAGACCGAGCTGAAGGGTGCAGCTGTTTCTGACGGAGGTGACTTCGAAGATGGCATCTAATGAGTATGTGATCCCGGAGCACTACGAGGATCTCACTCCTGCTCCGCAGCTCGACCAGAAGACCCTCAACAAGATGGCTTGGCGCTCCTGCTTCCTGCAGGCCTCGTTCAACTACGAGCGTATGCAGGCCGCCGGTTGGCTCTACTCCATCATCCCCGGTCTGGAGAAGATCCACACTAACAAGAACGACCTCGCGGCTTCCATGAGCCACAACCTGGAGTTCTTCAACACTCACCCGTTCCTCGTCACCTTTGTTATGGGTATCGTGCTTTCGCTCGAGCAGAACAAGGTTGACATCCCCACGATCCGCGCCGTCCGCGTCGCCGCAATGGGCCCGCTCGGTGGTATCGGTGACGCCCTGTTCTGGCTGACGCTCGTGCCTATCACGGCCGGCATCACCTCCAACATGGCTATCAACGGTAACGCCGCTGCGCCGCTGATCTTCCTGGTGATCTTCAACGTCGTCCAGTTCGCTCTGCGCTTCTGGCTCATGAACTGGTCCTACAAGCTTGGCACCAGCGCTATTGACGCTCTGACCGCCAACATGCAGGCCTTTACGCGTGCCGCTTCCATCATGGGCGTCTTCGTCGTCGGTTGCCTGGTCGTCACCATGGGTGGCACCCAGATCAACCTCCAGATCCCCAACGGCACCACCCGTGGCCTCTCCGCTACTACCGTGATCGTCTCCGAGAAGGAGGCCGAGAACTTCACCGGTATGGAGGGCATCGATACCGAGACCGCTGAGGCCGGTACCATCGCCATGACCGATGAGGACGGCAACGCCCTCACCGCTTCCGATGCCGACGGCAACGCTGTCGAGTGCGGCGTCACCGATCTGGGCAACGGCATGGAGTCCGTCACCTACGGCACCGTCACCGAGGATCCGGTCAACTTCTCTGTTGCCGACACCCTCAACACCATCGTCCCGAAGCTCGTCCCGCTTATGCTTACGCTGCTGCTTTACTACATGTTCGCTAAGCACAGCTGGACCCCGACCAAGGGCATTCTCCTGCTCTTCGTCCTTGGCATCCTGGGCGCTGGCCCGCTTGGTCTCTGGCCGAGCATCTGGTAAGGCTCTAGCTTGAGGGGTGTGTCCCTACGCGGCTCACACCCCGACCCCTTAAGCCATGTGTATGTTAAAAGCCGCGTGCTCGAAAGAGCGCGCGGCTTTTGTTTTCTTGATGATTCGGGTGTGGCAGACAGATAATGCTAAACACCCAAGGTAGTAGCCTAGTTTGAGCAAAAGGGAGGATAGGATGGCGATCGGAGCGCGCAAGCAACCGCTGTACGATCAGCTGGTCGATATTCTGACCGAAAAGATTGACCATGAATATCGCGCCGGTGACATGATTCCTTCCGAGCGCGAACTTTCGGAGCGCTATGGTCTCTCGCGCACTACGGTACGCCTGGCTCTGCAGGAACTGGAGCGTTTAGGACTGGTGGTTCGGCAGCACGGTCGCGGTACCTTTGTGACCGACCGTTCGGCAAAGGCAACCAATCTCATGCAGTCCTACAGCTTTACCGAGCAGATGCGCGCGATGGGTCGCGACCCCGAGACCACGATTCTCGATTTTTGCGAGATGGAGGCCGATAAGAATCTGGCCGAGCATATGGGATTACGTATCGGTGATCGCATTTTTAAGCTCAAGCGCCTTCGTTCTGCCGACAACATGCCCATGATGGTCGAACGTAGCTATCTACCGGTTCGTCAATTTCTGTCCCTAAAGCGACCGCTGCTGGAGCGTAAGCCGCTTTACGATGTGATTGAGCAAGACTTTCAGCAAAAAATACGCGTGGCCGAAGAGGAGTTCTATGCGAGCATAGCCCGTCCCACCGATGCCCACCTTTTGGAAATCGTCGAGGGCTCGCCTGTGCTCGATTTGGTTAGGACTACGTATAACGAGTCAAACGAGGTTGTGGAGTATACGCTCTCGGTTGCTCGTGCCGATCAGTTTAAATACAAGGTTTACCACCAGCGTAGCGATTAGTGTCTGCACCGTTTCCATATGATGATTCTTTGTATTTAACTGGTTACTACCAGATAACCAACCGAAGTGTATAATTGCACGTCAGAGGATTACTTCTAGAGAGAGGTATTAGAAATGTTCGAGAAGTGTGTCGAGGAGCTCACCGAGCTCGGCGCCCAGATCACCACGGCCGAGATTGCTCAGCAGCCCGAGCTTTGGCGTGATACGCTCAACATCTATCGCGAGAACAAGGAGGCCATCGAGGCCTTTCTGGCTGAGGCTCGCGCTATGGGCGAGGGCCCTCTGTCCGTTGTCTTCACCGGTGCCGGTACGTCCGACTATGTTGGCGATACCTGCGCCCCGTACCTGCGTCACGCTGGCAACACTGATCTCTACGACTTTAAGCCCATCGCCACGACCGATATCGTGAGCGCCCCGCGCGACTTCCTGCGCGCCGAGGATCCCACGCTCGTGGTTTCCTTTGCCCGCTCTGGCAACAGCCCCGAGAGCCTTGCCGCCGTCGCCGTTGCCAAGGAGCTCGTCCACAACGTCAAGTTCCTCAACATCACCTGCGCTCCCGAGGGCAAGCTCGCTGTCGAGTCCGCAGATGACCCCAATGCGCTGACGCTGCTCATCCCGCGCGCCAACGACAAGGGCTTCGCCATGACCGGTTCCTACACCTGCATGACCCTGCTCTCTACCCTCATCTTTGACGAGGCTTCCGACGAGCAGAAGGCCGAGTGGGTCGAGACCATCGCCAAGATGGGCGAGGAGGTCATCGCTCGCGAGTCCGAGGTTGCCGATTACCTGGCTGGCGACTTCAACCGCGTGACCTACTTGGGTTCCGGCTCCTTCGGTGGCCTTGCCCAGGAGAGCCAGCTCAAGATCCTCGAGCTCGCTCACGGTCTGGTCGCTACTTCCTACGACACCTCTATGGGTTATCGTCACGGACCCAAGTCCTTCGTCGACGACAAGACCCTCGTGTTCGTGTTCGTCAACAACGATGCCTACACCCGTCAGTACGATATCGACATCCTCAACGAGATCGGTGGCGACGAGATCGCTCAGCACACCGTTGCCGTTCAGCAGGATGGCGCTACCGTCTACGAGGGCGAGTCCTTCACCTTTAAGGGCTATGAGGTACTCCCCGAGGGCTACCTTGCCCTGCCGTTCGTGATGTTTGCCCAGGCCATCAGCCTGCTCAACTCCGTGCGCGTGGGCAACACGCCCGATACGCCGAGCCCCACCGGCACGGTCAACCGCGTGGTTAAGGGCGTGACGATTCACCCCTTCACCGCTTAATCGCGTCCCCCCTGTAAGGGCGCCCGTCCGCTCATAACGGCGGGCGGGCGCTTTTTGTTTTCACTTGGACCGGGTATAAGCATCACCACAGTCAACTGCTTTAGAAGCAAGGAGTGCATATGAGCACGTACGCAATTAAGGCTGACAAGTTCTTCTTGCCGGCAGGTCCGCAGCTGGGCGGCTATCTTATGGTCGAGGATGGCGTCTTTGGCGCCTGGCAGGCCGACGAGCCCTCTTGCGAGATCAAGGACTACACGGGATCGTGGATCGCACCGGGTATGGTCGATACCCACATCCATGGCTTCTACAACCACTCAACTACCGATAACGACCCCGAGGGTATCGATATCAGCTCGACTGAGCTCGCCCGTCGCGGTACCACCAGCTGGCTACCCACGACGTTCACCGATGGCGTCGAGCAGATCAAGGACGCCTGCGCCGCCATCGCTCAGGCGGACGAGGGTCGCGGCCCCGACTTCTGCGGTGCTCGCATTCAGGGCATCTACCTGGAGGGCCCCTTCTTTACCATGAAGCACGTGGGCGCGCAGAACCCCGCTTATCTTATCGATCCCTCCGAGGAGGTCTTTGATCAGTGGCAGGAGGCTGCGGGCGGTCGCATCGTTAAGAGCGCCATGGCGGCCGAGCGCGACGGCGCCGCTGCTTATGCGGCTGCTCTGAACGCCAAGGGTGTGGTGACCAGCATCGGTCACTCCGACGCCACCTACGATGAGTGCATCGCCGCCATCAACGCCGGTGCCAGCTGCTTTACGCATACCTATAACGGCCAGCGCGGGCTGCATCACCGTGAGCCCGGTGTCGTGGGTGCTGCTATGTCCACGTCCGAGACCTACGCCGAGATCATCTGTGACGGCAAGCACGTAAACCCTGCCGCCATCAAGGCGCTGCTGCAGGCCAAGGGCTGGCAGCACACGGTGCTCATCACCGACTGCCTGGGTTGCGGCGGCATGCCCGAGGGCAGCTACACCAGTGGTGGCATGGACGTCATCATGAAAGACAACCTGTGCTGGCTCGCCGACGGCAAGAGCATTGCCGGCTCGGTGCTCACGCTTGCCCAGGGTGTCAAGAACATCGTCGACTGGGGCATCGCCAGCGCCGATATCGCCATTCGCATGGCAACCGAGGTGCCGGCACGCTCCGCGCACATCGAGGATAAGTGCGGCAGTATCATGCCGGGTCGTGACGCCGACTTTGTCGTGTTCGACCACGAGCTCACCCTCGTCGAGACGTATGTTGGCGGCCAGAGCGTCGGCAACGCCTTTACCGAGTAACGATAGAAAAAGACGGCGGGCCCGAATCTGCTCGGACCCGCCGTATGGGTTAAACGCTCAAAAGCACCTTTACAGTTACAGCTTGTTAGCGATCTTCTTTGCCGTGCGCTTGACGCCGGCCACAAGACCTCCTGCAGGATGCTCCTTCTCGTAGGCTAGACGCTTCTCGCGCTTGGCGTACTCTTCGACGATGATGTCGCCATACTCGTCTTCGATCTTGTCGAAGAAATCGACGGCGCCCTTAATTTCCTCAGCGGTCGGGTGTCCCTTTTGGACACCGCCGGTGAGTTTGAACGGCCCCCACGTATCAAAGCCGGGGCAGCCGTAGACACCCATAAAGATGGCCTGCCTCATGCGGCAGATGCCATCGATATCCTTGCCGTACCACTTGTTTTTGCCACCGTAGGTCATAAGGCCAAACACCTTGTCCTGCGGCTGCAGCACATTGGTGAGCACGCGTGCCATATCTTTGTCGATCTCGGAGTAATAGATGCCCGTGGCAACGCCGATCAGATGATATTCGTGCAGGTTGGGGTACTCGTTTTTACCGAGTGACTTCACGTCGAGGGTATCGATTTCGGGGTGCGCCTCGACGATGGCGTCCACGAGCTTTTTCGTATTGCCGTGGTGGCGCGAGGCATAAAGGATGATGGTTCGCATAAGAAGGCCTTTCAGCTGTAATTGCATCAATGTCTGTATGGTACCCCGTTGTATGGCTGGGAAACCGGACGCATCGATGAACGTGCGGGTTTGTCCTTTGGTCAGGGCCGAGACGGGTACTTGCGAGCAAAAAGCAGTTGTCCGAAAGGATGGATAATGGAATACGCTCTTTCCAACGATTCGATTTCTATCAAGGTTTCCACGGCCGGCGGCTCGTTTACCTCGATTGAGGCTAACGGACGCGAGTATTTGTGGCAGGGTGACCCCGCAGTGTGGTCCGGTCAGGCGCCGGTCTGCTTTCCGATTTGCGGAGGCCTGCGCGACGGTAACGCCATGACGTTTGCCGGGCATCATGTGAAGCTCGCCCGCCACGGCTTTGCGCGTAAGCAGGAGTGGAAGCTGTTGAGCCAAAGCGCAAACGAGCTGGCTATGTGCCTGGCATCCGAGGATAACGCCGCGCTGCTGAGCGATTATCCGTATCCGTTTAAGCTTGTCGCCCGCTATACGCTCGAGGACGCCACTGTGCGCGTCGCCTATGAGGTTACCAACGAGGGCACCGAGGACATGCCGTTCTTTATCGGTGGACATCCCGGCTTTAGGTGTCCGCTCGATGAGGGCGAGGCCTATACGGACTACGAGTTGCGCTTTGAGAAGGACGAGGCTGCGGAGCTTTGCACCGCCGTGCCCTCGACCGGATTGATTGATGTAGCTAATCGTTCAAAGAACCCCATGGTGGGAAAGACGCTGCCCCTGTCGCATGAGCTCTTCGATTTTGCGGAGACCATCTTTGACGTGCTTGAGAGCCGTCAGGTCACGCTTTCCAAGAAGGGCGAGGACAAGGGCGTCCGCCTGAGCTTCGAGGGCTTCCCGTATCTCATTGTGTGGAGCAAGCCCGAGGGCGATTTTGTGGCAGTTGAACCCTGGGGCGGCCTTTCGACCTGCTCCGATGAGGACGACGTGCTTGAGCACAAGCGTGGCTGCCTTATCGCCAAGCCCAAAGAAACCATCGTACGCTCGTTCACAATCGAGATTCTGTAGTCGCATGTAGCCAATTCGTTTTGCAAGGCATAAGGAGCCTGCGAGATAAGGAGCTAGAAATGATCCTCACCGTTACGATGAACCCGTCCGTCGATACGCGCTATCAGCTCGATGAGCTCGTCATCGACGACGTCAACCGCGTGACGCCCGAAAAGACCGCCGGCGGCAAGGGCCTCAACGTGGCCCGCGTCCTGGGCCAGCTGGGCGACGACGTTGTGGCAACCGGCCTGCTTGGTGGTCATATGGGCGCCTATATGGCCGAACTCATGGACGCCAATGGCATTAAGAATGATTTTGTGCCCATCAAGGGCGAGACTCGTATTTGCCTCAACATCCTCCACGCCGGCAACCAGACCGAGCTGCTCGAGAGCGGTCCGACGATTGCCCCCGAGGAGCTCGATGCCTTTACCGCCAAGTTTGCCGAGCTTGCGAGCAAGGCCGATGTCGTTACCATCTCGGGTTCGCTGCCCCGCGGCGTCGAGGCAGACTACTATGCCAAGATCACGGGCATTGCCGAGAATGCCGGCGCCAAGGTGCTGCTCGATACCTCGGGTGCTTCGCTCGAGGCCGCCCTTAAGTCCGAAATTAAGCCCGAGCTGGTCAAGCCTAACCTGACCGAGATCAACGGCCTTCTGGGCACGAGCTTTACCACCGACGATGTGGACGAGCTCCGCGCCGCGCTCGCCTCTGACGCCCGCTTCTCCGATATCACCTGGGTCGTCGTATCCATGGGCGCTGCCGGCTCCGTGGGCTTCCACAATGGCCGTGCGTTCCGCGCGAAGACGCCCGATATCCCCGCCGTTAACGCTACGGGCTCTGGCGATTCGACCATTGCCGGCTTCGCACATGCGATTGCTGCTGGCGCGGATGACGAGACGGTCCTGCGTACCGCCAACACCTGCGGCAAGCTCAATGCCATGGATCCCATGACTGGCCACTTGGTTATGGATCGTTGGGACGAGGTTTACAACGGCGTTGTCGTGACCGAGCTGTAAGAGCATGGGCGTCGGCCCCGGCATCGCTTGCTTGCTTGTGGTTAGGGCCGATGACAAGTGCGGTAGCATTATGCCGGGGCGCGACGCCGACTTTGTCGTGTTCAATCCCGACCTTAGCCTGGTCGAGACGTATGTGGGTGGCAACAGCGTCGGTAACGTGTTTGCCGAGTAGCCGCCAAAGAAACGATCCGAGAGGGGATTTAGATGATTTACGGTGCACTGGGCGATATCGAGGAATACCGCGGAATGCTCAAGGGCCTCGACGTGCTGATTGACTGGCTCGAGGAGAACGACCCGGCGGAGCTCGAGGTCGGCAGCCATCCGATTCTGGGCGACAAGGTCTTTGCGAACGTCATGGCTCCCACGACGCGTCCCGAGGACGAGGCTCACTATGAGACGCATCAGCGCTATCACGACCTGCAGATTGACGTCGAGGGTCGCGAGGCCTTTAAGGTCGCTACGGGTAGCCTGACGCTGGTCCAGGAGTTTGACGAGAAGGACGACTACGATTTGGTCGATTCCGACGCTTCAATCGCCGGCGATCTTGCCGACGACAAGTTCGCGCTGTTCGTTGCCGGTGAGCCTCACATGCCCACGCTCGAGTTCCCGGGCGATGGCGCACAGCCGGTCAAGAAGATTTGCTTTAAGCTGCTTGCCGACGCCTACTGGCAGGAGTAACGGGCTGCTCGGCTGAGCTGTTCGTCTGATGGCGTGATTCCCCTAGGGAAATCACGCTAGGACCCCGCCAAACGGGTTTTCCCTAGGGAAATCACGTTTGGCGGGGTTTTCTGTTTTTGAATAGGGAAGCCTCATTTATTTGCGAAGAACATCGGCTAGCCGCAGGATTGAAATCATCGACCGATAAGTGAGTTCCACTTTTTCGCCCGCAAGCAGTCGTTTCGAGCCAATCTCATCTAGCCCCACAAGCCGAGAAAACAGCGGGCCGCTCATCGTGCCATCGTCAATTGACTCCCTTATGGTCTTCAAAACGTCCGTATCATGAAGCGATGCCGAGCTGTAGGGGGCAACACGAGCGGAACTCTCAATTAACGACGAGACAAAAGGATGGAGATGCTTTGGACATAGTCCATCAAACACCACATCCCCATTGTCGTTCGAGCCGACCAGGCGCCAAGTATAATGATCGACCCAGTCATCTCCGTCATATATGGCGTCCATGAGCAACTTCCCGTCTAGAGAGAGAAACCTATTTGGACATCGGGGCGCAAGACCGCAATCCATATCGGACCTGCAGCAGCTCCAACCCAACGCACCACTTAGGTTCCCTTTCGTACATGTGTATCAATCTGCCCCGAAATGCCGGCGAATGCAATTCCAGACCCGTTTGTCGGATAGCAATCGACGTATTTTTGTTTTCCGCTCACAACCTTGTATGGATAAATCGTTCCAGCAAAAGAGAAGGGATCGTTCGCAATTTTGTCCGGAAGAACTTGCCACCTCAAAATCCCGCTACCAATATGGTCAAGCTTGACCGTTCCGCCGTCCCCCTCAAAGTGGCAAGGGGATTTACCCCAGACTGAGAGTCGGCATCGCCCTCCTTAGCAGTTATCAGCAGGCTGCCCGTATAAGACTGCTAAGGCTCACCTTCAGGACAGGCAGCCTTGGCCCAAGAAGGGCCACTCAGGCAGAACAGTCCGAGCAGCATCAATACCAGCAAAAGAAAACCCTTAGTTCTTTTCATCTATATCGCCAATATCTCTCGACATTTGTATATTGTGACTATTTTAGATCTATATGGCCAATTTGAGCCCTCACCATGGCAATTGTTGCAGCTGGGTTTCTTTTCATTAAGATTTCACTTTGGTAAATCCCCGCCCCTAAGCATTAAACCCGAAGTCCACCGAGTGGGCCGCCGTTGACGTGGCGATGTTTGGATTGGCGCGCACGCACTCAAAATCGGCAACAAAAAAGCCGCCCGAAGGCGGCTATCTTGTGTAATGGAGCCAGCGACCGGGCTCGAACCGGTGACCCCCGCTTTACGAGAGCGGTGCTCTACCAACTGAGCTACGCTGGCGGCCATATGATGACGCAACTGAGGCATCAACGGGTGTCTATGATACGGGACATCGCACATCCGCGCAAGTGTTCTGACGGCTTTTCTCACTTTAAATGCACTAAATGCACTAATATTAGAGGCGTGATGTCTGCAGTGCCCATTTGTTACTTGACCTGCTGTTGAGTTGGTGGCCGACGTCCCGCTCGTATGGGTCTCAAACAGAATGGGGCAGCCATGGCTCAACCCAAGATTCTTCTTACACGTATCGATGACCGGTTTATTTACGGGCAAGACGTTGAGCTGTGGAACGAAGCCGTGGGCTCCAACCTTGTTCTGATCGTCAACGATGAGATCGCGGCGGATTCGCGCCATTGGGCACCTATGAGGGTGGCGGCGCCAGAAGGCGTCTGGACGCGGTTTTTCTCGGTGCAAAGGGCTATCGACATCATTCATACCGCAACGCCGCGTCAATGGATTCTGGTCATGGTAGCCTCACCTGCCGACGCGCTCGCGCTGGTTAAGGGTGGTGTGCCGATCACCAAGATTAGCATCGGCCATATGCAGGCAGGGGAGGGCAAGCGTCCTGTGACGCCCGCGGTTGCCATTGACGATGCAGACGTCGCCGCCCTCAAAGAACTCCAAGCGCTCGGCATAGAGCTGGAAATCCGTTATCTCCCCAGCTCCGACCCAGATCCTATCGAGAACCTGCTCGCGTGATTCCTTGGGGACGGAGGAAAACGGATCGTATTTTCCCGTGGAGGAGCGGCGAGATGCCCTCGGCCAGGAATTGGGGCCATCTACTACTTTTGGTCGCTTACCTCGAACAACGATGAAAATCTCAATATTAAAACCGCAGGTAGCGAACGTGCGATTTTTGAAAATAGGGGCGTATGGTCAGGGGTGCGGGAGTAAAAGTAGTAGATGGGCGCAATCTGTAGCGCGCCGATTTCAGGCATGTTGGCGCATGTGTCGGAGCTATGAAAAGAGTGTCCCTTTCGACTAGTCTTTTAGAACGTCAATGACTGCACCACAGCTTAAGCCGTTCGCAAAAACGGCTCCTAAATCTGTTTCGTTAATTGAATTGCGTAAATATGGTTAATCAGATAACCGAAATTTGGTTAAATGTAAACTGTAAATTTGGTTAAACGCGCTGATAAACAATGGTGAAAAATATGCCAAAAAAGTACTACACTCGAATTATCGAAAATGAGCTCGACCAGATGCTAGGGATATTCGGTGCCGTTCTCATCGAAGGACCGAAATGGTGCGGAAAGACGACCACGGCCGAGACCCGTGCGGCGTCCAGGCTCCTTCTCATGGACCCGTCCCGCAACTTCGAGAATCGCTTGCGTGCCGAGACTGACCCGGCTCTTGCCGTTTCCGGCGAGGTGCCGCGGCTGATTGACGAGTGGCAGGAGGTTCCGAAACTTTGGGACGCGGCACGGTTTGAGTGCGACAACCGCAGCGGCGAGCCTGGTCAGTTCATATTTACGGGGTCAGCGACACCGCGAGACGACGAACGTCCAATGCACAGTGGCGCTGGAAGGTTCGCTAAATTGCGCATGGATACCATGACGCTTTTCGAGCTTGGGAAATCCAGCGGCGCGGTTAAGCTGTCGGGCATTATTTCTGGCGAAAAGTTCAATGGCGCTTTCGGATCGCTGGATTCCGCCTCGATTGCCGAGTACGTTGTCCGTGGCGGATGGCCCGCGGCGGTCGGTCGCGATGCGCTGGCTGCGTCGGCGATGGCGAAACGTTACATCGGCATAGTCGCCGAAGAAGATTTGTCTCGTGTCGACGGCTCTCGCCGCGACCCTGAAAAGGTCAAAGCTGTCATCGAATCGCTTGCGCGCAATGAATCCACTTTGGCGACACTCAAGACGCTCGTAGCCGATCTTGGTGGAGAAGTATCGAGACAAACGGCGGCATCATATATATCCCTTCTCGCTCGGGTTAGTTTCGTTCGCGATATTCCCGCATGGAACCCCGCAATGAGATCTCCCGTGCACTTAAGAGAATCGAAGAAGCATCATCTCGCTGATCCGTCACTGGCGGCCGCTGCGCTCGGAGCGACTCCGGCGACATTGCTGCTAGATTTCAAGACGCTTGGGCTGCTTTTTGAATCGTTGGCCCTTCATGATTTGTGGGTTTATGCGCAGGCAAATGGAATGGGCCTCTATCACTATCACGATTCTCGCGATCTAGAAGTCGATGCAGTCATTGCGGCTCCCGGTGGAACGTGGATCCCGGTCGAAATCAAGCTCAGCTCCGCCCAAATCGAAGAGGCGTCTGACAGCCTTATTGCTGTCGAGAAGCGTATGGTTGCCGCCGGAAACAACCCGCCAGTTTCGAAAGTCGTGATCATCGGGTTTGGTTCGCAAGCCTATGTTACCGAGCGTGGCGTCCAAGTTGTTCCGCTGGATGTTCTCGCGCCGTAACGCGACGGTCGAAGCGGGACGGACGCCACCATTGCGCGCGAGGACACGGCATCATCGATGATGCGGCGGCCACATTCGGCAAAGAGTGTCCCCAACGACTAGTCGTTTAGGAACGCCCCCAATGACTAGGTAGAAAAACGCCCGTCGGCGGTGGTGCCGGCGGGCGCTGCTGTGCGATATGTCGCGTTGTGGGCTTAATGCCTCATAAAGTGGTACTCGATCACATTGCTGTAGGGGTGACCCGGGCCCACAATGCCCTGCGGGAACAGCGGCTGGTGCGGCGTGTCGGGGTACATCTCTGCCTCGAGGGCAAAGCCGGCGCCCCAGCCATAGTTGGCATCGTCCTTGGCGTGCTCGTCACCCAGCCAGTTGCCGGTGTAGAGCTGCACGCCCGGGGCGGTGGTGTAGTAGTCCAGCTCACGGCCGGTCCACATCTCCTCGACGTGCATCGCGCGGCGCAGATTACGGCCGTACTGATAGCCATCGATGCACAGACAGTGATCGTAGCCACGGGCGTGCTTAATCTGCGGATCGTCGGCCTCCATGCCAGGCGCGACGGGGCGCAGCTCGCGAAAGTCAAACGGCGTGCCCTCGACCGGAGCGATCTCGCCGGTGGGGATGCTCTGCTCGTTGATGGGCAGGTAGTGGGCAGCGTTGGCAACAAAGAAGTGCTCACAGTCCATGCCGGCGTTATGACCGGCAAGGTTAAAGTACGTGTGGTTGGTCATGGACACGTAGGTGGCGCGGTCGCTCTCGCAGCCATACTCGATACGGAAACGTCCGGTGCGTGTAACGGTAAACACGGCCGTAAAGGTGCGGTTGCCGGGGAGACCCAGCTCGCCATCCTCAAGCGAGGTGGTCATGCGCACGGCGTTGTGGACCTCGTCGAGCTCAACATCCCACACGCGCTTGTGCAGGCCGTGCTCAAGATCGCTGTGCAGGTTGTTGACACCTTCGTTGGCCGGCATATGCCAGTCCGTGCCGGCGATGGTGATCGTGGCGCCCGCGATGCGGTTTGCCACGGGGCCGATGGTCGCGCCAAAGCAGGCGGGGTTGTCAAAGTAATCCTCGAGCTTATCGAAGCCCAGCACCACATCACGCACGTTGCCGGGGATGTCGGGCACGTCGATGCCCAGCACGGTGGCGCCATAGTCCATAATGCGAACGCAGATCTCGGGCCCGTTGAGGGTGTAGCGATGAACGGGGGTACCGCACGGCGCGGTGCCGAAAAGCTCGGAAGTGATCATTTAGTTCCTAACATCGAGGTATTTCGGACAAACTGTAGCGCGAACAGGCAAGATTATCACTACACCCCACTAAAGCAGGGGGTATTTTTCTCAAAAAAGTGATGATTAGGGCTGCGTGGGCGTTCATTTTTGACGCGTACGAGTCTGATACAATTTGTTCGTTACTGTTTGAATGATATGCGCGCAGAGAACGGCGAGGATTCATCGTGATTAAGGCAGAGCGACAGGATAAGGTTCGTCAGCTGCTCGAGGAGCAGGGCACGGTCTCGGTCAAGGAGATTTCGGATGCGCTGGGCGTTTCGGACATGACGATTCGCCGCGACCTCGAAGAACTTGCGAGTCTGGGTGAGATCGAGCGCGTGCACGGCGGCGCCCGCAGTGCGCAGGGTCGTCCCCACGCTATGTTGCGCCATGAGTATTCGCACAGCGAAAAGCGCACCAAGCATGCCGAGGAAAAACTGCAGATCGCACGCCGTGCTGTGGAGCTTATCGAGGAGGGCTCTACTATCTTTTTGGGCACGGGCACCACGGTTGAGCAGATGGCCTCGATGCTGCCGACGTTTCGCCTGCGCATTGTGACCAATTCGCTTTCGGTGTTTAACCTGCTCGAGGCGCGCGAAGACTGCGAGCTGTGCCTCGTGGGCGGTATGTACCGTCGCCGCACCGCCGCTTTTGTGGGACCGACGGCCGAGGATACCCTGCGTGCGCTGGGCATCGATGCGGCGTTTATCGGCGCCAACGGCATTCTGGATGGCGACGTGTCTACGTCCAACATGGACGAGGGCCGTATCCAGCAGCTCGCTTTTAGCAAGGCCGACTCGCGCTATCTGATCGCCGACTCCAGCAAGATCGGCAAGCGCGACTTCTACACCTTCTGCCGCCTGGACAGCCTGGATGCCGTGGTGTGCGAGCCGGGTATCTCGGTCGAGGACCGCGCCGCCATCGAGGAGCACACGCAGGTCATCTGCTAGCTAACGCCGCAGACGATACTTCTGTCCTCTGCCGGCGCGGGGATTATCGCTTCACAATGACGCGCAGAATGATATGCATATGCGCTCGGGCCAGGTATTCAGCTTGTGGGCTAGACCAGGCGGGCGTAGTTCTGTGACTGATGAAAGATGTGGGCGATATAGATTGTTTCGTGCTCAAACTTGTATAGACACACGTAGTTGTTGACGGGAAACGATCGGTAATTACGTGCCGCTAGCTCTTGCATGTGCGAGAGGGGACGTAAAAGCGGCTGCTCGCGAAGCAGATCAAGCTGATATTCAAACTCAGCGACAAAATTGCCCGCTGCACGCGGATTCTTGAGGATTTGAGCAAGGTATCCGACAATACTCTCGTACTCATATCGTGCGCTTTTGAGGATTACGACGTTATAGGTCATATTTGTCTCGTATCGAAGCCGCGAAGGATTCGTAGTCGCTGTAGTCGCCTTGCGATATTTCGTCTTCTGCCAACATCATACGAGACAGCAGTTTTGCCTTGGCGATTTCTTCTTGCATGAGGCGATACTGGTCGCTGCTGATGCAGTGCATGGCCTCGTAGCCGTTCTTAGTTACGGTGACGTCGCGCTCAGACTCAACAAGCGTGGTGAATGCAGCAGTGTCCTTCATATCTCGGACGGGCACACAAGCTGACATGGGTACCTCCTTTGCGTCGGGACACAATTGTACCACGGTATGTTAAAACGTCGGCGTCGTTGGATTATCTCAATCTGTAACAGTTGGGAGTAGAAAACCGGGTTAGATGTTACAGATCGAGATATTCTGCTTCGGGCTACCCGTTTGTCTCGATCTGTAACAGGTAGGGCCGAAAACCCCTGCTAGATGTTACAGATTGAGACAAACGGCCTGTTCGGACCGAGCCAAAATAAAAAAGGCCGCATGCGAACCCGCGGAGGGATTCGCATGCGGCCGACAGGGGGTATGCGGTGGAAACTAGGCCATGAGCAGGCCGGTCTCTGCGACGTTCTTGTACCAGTACGCGCTCGCCTTGGGATAGCGCTTCTGGGTCTCAAAGTCGATGTAGAACAGACCATAGCGCTTGTTGTAGCCGTTGGTCCAGGAGAACTGATCCTGCAGCGACCACACAAAGTAGCCGTCGACGTTCACGCCGCCGTCGATTGCCTTGAGGATCCACGCGAGATGCTGGCGCATGTAGTCGATACGAGGGGCGTCGTCGATAAAGCCGTCCTCGAAGTCGTCCTTATAGCCCATGCCGTTCTCGGTGATGTAGATCTTCTTGTAGTTGGGGTAATCGTTTTTAATGCGGAGCAGCAGATCGTACAAGCCCTCAGGATAGATGATCCAGTCCCAATCGGTGGTGGGAACGCCTTCGCGCACGCATGACTCGCCCACGCCCTTGAGGAACCAGCGCGAGGAGCCCTTGTCGCCGGTGCCATTGTGGTTGATGTCGTTTTCGCCCTCGGCGGCACGCAGGAACTGGCACTTGTAGGTGTTGACGCCCAGGCAATCGTTGTAGGGGAGCGCGGCGGTCAGCGCGGCGATGTCCTCATCGCGGACGTCGAGCTCGCCGCCGGCGATATGGGCCAGCTTGGTCGCAGCCTCCATGGTGTCGGCTGCATAGTGGCCGCGGAAGGTGGCGTCGAGTACCCAGCGGTTGTTGATGACGTCGGCCATGCGAGCTGCCTCACAGTCGGCAGCGCTGTTGGGGTTGAGGGGATACTTGGGCTCCAGGTTCTGGACGATGCCGATCTCGCCCTCAAAGCCGCCCTCATGGAAGGCGACGACAGCCTTGGCGTGGGCCACCATCATGTTGTGCATGAGCTGGAAGGCCTTGTCCAAGCGATACTTCTCGCCGTGCGGCCAGTTGCCGACGATAAAGCTGCCCTCGGCGGTCGCGGGAATCTCGTTAAAGGTAAACCAGTGCTTGACCTCGGTGAACTCGGCAAAGCAGAACTTGGCGTACTCGACGAAGGCATCGATGGTCGTGCGCGTCAGGAAGCCCTCGCCGCCGTCCTGATAAAAGGCCTCGGGCGTATCGAAGTGATCGAGCGTGACATAGGGGATAACGCCGGCATTGTTGCAGGTGGCAAAGAGCTCGTGATAGAAGGCGACGCCCTCGGGGTTGATCTCGCCAGTGCCGTTGGGGAAGATGCGGCTCCAGGCGATGGAGACACGGATGCCGTTGATGCCGAAGCGCTGGCACAGGTCGATATCGACCGGATATTTGTTGTAGAAGTCGCTTGCAGGATCGGGGGAGAAGCGACCCTGAGCAGCCAGGAAATCGTCCCAGGGCACTTTGCCCTTGCCGTGTGTACGGGTCTCGCCTTCAACCTGGTAAGCAGCGGTGGCGCCGCCAAACACAAAGCCGTCGGGGAACTGCATGGGGTTGGTCATGAGTCATCCTTTCTGTGGGATACGAATAGGGAGAGGTGCCCGAACTGGGGATTCGGGCACCAACAGAGGGAGGTAACTAGTCGAGGTTCTCGCGGAGCCACTTGATGGCGCCAGCGGGGTCACGGGTAAGGTCGATATATTCCTTACCGCGCGGGGCGAGCAGCTTAATGCCCAGACGATCGGTGTCGGCCTTCATGTCGTTGTAGTAGCTACGGACCTGCGGGGCAAGCACGATAACGTCGTACTGATCCATGATGGCAGTGTGCTGACCATAGGCGCCTGCGGAGGAAGCAATATTCTCTCCGGTCTGTGCGGCACCTTCCTTGATGGCGTTGGCAAGCATGGCAGAGGTGCCGGCGCCGGCGCACAGGACGAGGACCTTCAGGCCGTCGACATCCTTCTTGGCGGATGCGTCGGCGGCAGGCTCGGGCTGATCGGCGACAGGCTTGCTGTCGGTGGCAGCGGCGGTCGTCTCGACGGAAGCGGTAGTCTGCTCGACAGCGGGCGCAGAGGCGTTGGGGGCGATGACGGCAGCACCATCGGACTCAAGACCCAGCTCGGCGGCGCGCTCGGCCTCCTGGTCGCAGAGCAGCTTATCGTATGCCTTCAAGAACGGCAGGTAGATGATGGCGTCCAGCAAGATGATGATCGCGACAAATACCAGGGCAATAAGCTGGAAGTTCGTGGTGATGAAGATGCCGATGGGGGCAGGGGTAGCCCAAGGCACCACGAAGGAGAAGCCGTTCATGCCCACGTTATCGATAAAGAACTTGGCAACACTCACGTTGACGCAGCCGGCGGCAACAAAGGGGATGAGCATGTAGGGGTTAAGGATCATCGGCGCGCCAAAGAGCAGCGGTTCGTTGACGGCGAAGGCAACAGGAACGATCGAGGCCTTGCCGACGGCTTTGAGCTGCTTGGATTTCATAAAGAGAATCAGCAGAAGCGGCACGATGAACGTGGCGCCGGTGCCGCCGAACTCACCCACGAGCGACATGTTAAAGGTGAGGGAGTGGGCGGGGTGGCCGCCTGCCAGCAGAACCTGCAGGTTTTCGGCCTGGTTGGCAAGACGGATGGGGTCGATGCCCGGCTGGACGATCGAGGGGCCGTGGACGCCGATGAACCAGAAGAACGCGGTGGCTGCCTGGATAAGGATAAGGCCAGGATAGGTTTCTGCAGCGGTGAAGAGCGGGGAGAGCAGTTTGATAAGCAGCTCGGAGAACGGAACGCCCATGAGGTTGCGCACGACGACATCGATGATGCCGCAGATGATGACGGCGCCGCCAAAGGGGATGATGTCGCGGAAGTTCTGAGCGATGGCGCCCGGAACCTCCTTGGGCAGCTTAATGGTCAAATCGCGCGAAACGCAGAATTTATAGACCCACACGGTAATGAACGCGGCGATATAGGCCGAGAACAGACCGCGCGTGCCCATGCTGGTGCAATCGAAGACCGAAAGTTCGGAGCCGTTGAACTTGGTGGTGAACTGCGTGACTGCGAGCAGCAGCATGCTGCACTGGGCGGCCACCATGGTGGAACCGTCGTTGAGCACTTTGCCGGCGGGCATACGACGGTTCATGGATGCCGTGAAGTTCTTGGCGGTGGTGCCGGCAACCATGATGCCCATGACGCCCATGGTGAAGTTGTAGAGCTTGTTGCACCAGTCGATGAGCGGCTGGGGCAGCGTGATGCCGACTACGCCGGGAAGGGTGGCAATGAGCAGAAAGATCGAAGAGGTGAGGACAATGGGCATGCACCCAAGGAATCCGTCCTTGATGGCCTGGAGGTATATGTTCCTCGAGATCTTCTCAAAGAACGGCTGATGCTTTTCGAGCATCTTTACGATGGCGTCCATAGAGCTCCTTTGCTACTTGATGCGCGATGCATGTGGATGGAACTGGTCGTCGATGGATGGTCAGGACTGCCCGGAAACCTTCCTGTTTAAGGAAGGCATTGCGAAATGACAACGTTGTCATTTCGTTAATGACAACGTTGTCATTTTTGGAAGAGCAACAAGGATATACGGGTGAGTGGTCGATATTGTTCGGTAAACGGTTGATTTATCAGTCAGGCAGGTAGTGTATGCTAGAACGCAAAAACAAGCGATGTAAAACCGACTGGAGAAGCAGTGGCAACGATGGACAAGAAAAATGTCTCAATGAATGATGTGGCGATTGCCGCTGGTGTTTCTCTCAAGACGGTTTCGCGCGTGATTAACGAGCCCGATAGCGTGCGAGAGTCGACACGCGATAAGGTTCATTCGGCCATGGAGGCGCTCGGGTTTCGAGCCAACTTTGCCGAGCGTTCGCTCAAGTTGGGCCGTTACGGGTGCATCGGCGTCGTGCTGTTCCACTTGTCGGGCGGTGCCGTGGACATGATCGACGGTATCGCCGATGCCGCCGAAGAACGCGGCTTTGCGCTCACGATGATTAAGAAGCGCGCAGGGGAAAAGATGACCCTTGCCGATGCGGCGCGTAGGATGTCGCAGCTGCCTGTTGATGGCATGATCTTTAACCTGCGTCAGATGGTCGATGACTTTGATACCTTCGAGGCTCCGAAAGACCTCAAGACGGTGATTATCACACCGATGGAGCATCCTACCTGCTCTACCGTCAGTGACGATCAAGAGGGTGGTGCGCGCATGGCGTGCGAGTACTTCTTGAATCACGGGCACAAGAACGTGTACTTCGTTTCGGGTAAGAAAGAGTCGCTGTCGAGTCAGTGCCGTATGAAAGGTTGGCGTGCGGCACTCGAGGCGCGTGGCATTGAGCCGCCCGAGCCTCTGCAAGGCGATTGGAATGCGGATAGTGGCTATGCCGCGGGCCTTGTGCTTGCCGATAAGCCCGATTGCACGGCGGTCCTCGCTGCTAACGACTGCATGGCAAACGGCGTGATGATGGCTCTACGTGACAAAGGGCTCAATGTGCCCGACGACGTGTCCGTGATCGGTTTCGACGATGAGCTCTACAAGACGATTCCCAACTCGATTCTGACGTCGGTGAAGTTTCGCCACCGCGAGCTGGGCATCCGTGCGCTTAACGAGGTCGTCGCAGGTCTGGAAGCCCCGAGCTCCAGAAGCCGTACGCTCGTCTCGGGTGTGTTGGTCGAGCGCGCGAGCGTGCGGGATCTGCGGGCGTAGACGTGCTCGGCCTGCTCGTCTAAATCTGTAACAGGTGGGACCCGAAAACTCGGCTAGATGTTACAGATTGAGATGAACAGGAGGACGGGTGCGGTCTAAACAAAATGGCCCGCGCATCACACATCGATGCACGGGCCATTTATTGTCTGCGAGCGGCAGGTGGTGTCAGCGTCTTATGCCTCGAGGTTTTCCTCGATCCAGGCGACGGCACCCTTGGGATCCTTAGTGAGGTCGATGTACTGTTTGCCCTTGGGCGACAGCAGCGTGATGCCCAGGCGGTCGGTGTCGGCCTTCATCTCGTTGTAATAGGTGCGAACCTGCGGAGCCAGGACGATGACGTTGTACTGGTCCATGATGGCGTAGTGACTGCCGTAGGCACCGGCGTTGGCGGTAATGTCGATGCCCAGCTCGTCGGCGCCTTCCTTAAGCGCGTTGGCGAGCAGTGCAGAGGTGCCGGCGCCAGCGCACAGAACCAGAACCCTCAGATCCTTGCCCTTAAGGGCGGACGGAGCTGCGGAGGCCTCAGTGGCAGAAGCGGTCTCGACAACAGGAGCCTCAACGGCGGGGGCGTCAGCGGTCTTGACGGTCTTGGTCTCCTCGGCCTCTTCTTCGGCCAGGGTCTCGGCCTCCTGCTTGCACAGGACGTTGTCGTAGGCCTTGCAGAACGGGTAGTAGATCAAGAAGTCAACGACCAGCAGGACGACAACCAGGACCAGAGAGATCGGCTGGAAGTTGGTGTCGATGAAGGTGCCGATCGGTCCGGGGAGTGCCCACGGCATGGCATAGATAAAGCCGTTCATGCCCAAAAAGTCGATGAAGAACTTACCAATGAGGACGTTGGCCACGGGGGCAAACAGGAACGGGATCAGGAAGTACGGGTTGAGGATGATGGGCGCGGCGAACAGCAGCGGCTCGTTGACGGCGAACATCACGGGTACGACAGAGGCTTTGCCGACGGCCTTGAGCTGCTTGGAGCGCATAAAGAGCAGGAAGATGATCGGGACAATGAACGTGGCGCCGGTGCCGCCGAGTTCGCCGATGTAGTTACCGAAGTTCTCGGTCAGGGCGAGGGCGGGGTGACCGCCGGCCTGCAGCGTGGCGAGGTTAGTGGTGATGTTGCCAAACAGCGCGGCGTTGAGGGCAGGCTTAACGACCGAGGGGCCGTGGATGCCCATGAACCAGAACAGCGGGATCATGAACCAGATGAGGGCGAGGCCGGCGTAGGAATCGGCAGCGGCGAACAGCGGGCTCACCAGCGTGGAGATGACGTTGGCAAACGGGACGGCCAAGCAGGTGCGGCAGATAACGTCGATGACGGCGACAAACAGGATGGAGAAGCTGAAGGCGAAGATGTCGCGGAAGTTCTGGGCGATGGCGCCGGGGACTTCTTTGGGCAGCTTGATGGTGATGTCTCGCTTAATGCAGAAGGCATAGATGTTGACCGTGGCAAATGCGGCGACAAAGGAGCTCAGCAGGCCCTTGGTGCCCATGTTGTCGGTAAAGAACACCGAGACATCGGCGCCGTCGATCTTGGCACTCGTCTGGGTAACGGCCAAGATGAGCATAGCGCACATGGCGGCGACCATGGTGCTCGTGGCGTTGATGGCCTTGCCGGCAGGCATGCGGCGGTTCTTGGAGCCGGTCAGCGCGCTTGCGGTGGTGCCGGCGACCATGATGCCCACGACGCCCATCGTGAAGTTGTAAACCTTGTTGCAGAAGTTCACGACGTCGACGTTCCACCAGTCGGGCAGCGTAAAGCCGCCGACCGTGGCGACAACGCCCGGCAGGGTCGAAATAAGCAGGAAGACAGAAGAAGACAGGATGATGGGCATTGCTGCCAAAAAGCCGTCTTTAATGGCCTGAAGGTAGATGTTCTTAGAGACCTTGTCGAAGTACGGCTGACCTTTCTCCAAGAACTTAACGATCGATTCCATAGTTCACGCTCCTCTTTGCATGAAATCTTAATGGCATGGACGTTGAAAACCTATATGGTCTCCCGCTTGCTAAAAGCCCGGGTGCAGGCGGGGTCGGTCCCAGGGGGAGAGAGGGGAGCGGCTGGGTTTGTATCGCATGGGGCCGCTCCCCCTCGGGGGAAAGCGAGGCGATGCGCTACTGCGCGTCCGCCATAGTGTCGGCGAGCTCCTTGTACCAGAGTGCCGACTGCTTGATGTAGCGTTTTTGCGTGTCGAAGTCGATGTAGAACAGGCCGTAGCGCTTGTTATAGCCATTGGCCCACGAGAACTGGTCCTGCAGGCTCCAGATAAAGTAGCCCTGGACGTCGACGCCCTCGGCACGCGCCTGGAGCACCTTCTCCATGTGCTGGTCGACAAAGTCGATGCGCTCGGGATCGGCGACGATGCCGTTTGCGTCGGGCTCGGGGTCCTTGTGGCCCAGGCCGTTTTCGGTGATATAGATGACGGGGAGGTTGGGATAGGTGGCGCTGATGTGCTTGAGCGTGTCGTAGAGGCCTTGCGGGTAGATGAGCCAATCCCAGTCGGTGGTGGGGATACCCGGCATATCGACCTGCTGCCCGACGCCCTTAAACTTAAAGCACGAGGTGCCCTTGTCTCCGGTGCCGTTAAAGCTGTTGGTGGACTCGCCATCGTAGGCGGCGATAAACGCCGACTGATAGTAGTTGAGGCCGAACATATCGTTGCGGGGCGCCGCCTTGGCGAGCTCCTCCATGTCGCTGTCCTCAACCGTAAGCGTGGCGTTGTTGGCACGCAGAATCTCGTTGATGAGTGAGAGGGTGCGCGCGGAGTAGTGACCCAGGAAGGCGCCGTCCATGATGAAGTCGGTGTAGAAGGCGTTGTACAGGTCGGCGGCGTGCTGGTCGGCGGGCGAGTCTGTGGCAGGATATGCCGGCGTCAGGACGTTGACCATGCCAATGCGTCCGCCCAGGTGCTCGGTCTCGTCAAGATCCTTATACAGGTTGACGGCGCGGGCGTGGGCAACGAGCTCGTTGTGCTGGCTCTGGATGCCGCTCGTCACATCAAAGTGATGGTTGGGCGGGAAGTTGCCTTGGATGTATTGGGAGTGCGAGAGGCTGATGAGCTCGTTGATGGTGAACCAATTCTTGACCTCGCGGAACTCGCGGAAGCAGAACTCGGCATAGCGCACATAGGCGTCGACGGTCTTGCGGTTGAGCCAGTCGCCCTGGTTGAACAGGGCGGCGGGGGAGTCAAAGTGATGCAGGGACACATAGGGCTCGACGCCATACTTTTTGCAGCAGGCGAACAGCTCGTGGTAGTGCTTAACGCCCTCGGCGAGGGGCTCGGCATCGTCGCCGTTGGGGAAGATGCGGGTCCAGGCGATGGACACACGGATGGCGTTGAGTCCATGCTCGGCAGAAAGGCGGATATCCTCCTCGTAGCGGTTGTAGAAATCACTGGCCGGGTCGGGCAAAAAGCGACCCTGGGCGACAAGGTAATCGTCCCACATGGTCTTACCCTTGCCTGCCACCTTCGTGGAACCTTCCGTTTGGTACGCGGCGGTTGCGGCGCCCCAAACAAAGCCCTTCGGCAGCTGCTGTACGCGGTTTAGCAAAGACATATGCATACACCCTCTCGTCTCGCTGTTCGATATTGTGCGTTTGCGCTCAGGAGGCTCCCTGGTTAGCGTTCAGCGGTGAAAAAGCCCGATAAACACTATCTTAAAATGATTAGAACCAAAATGAGCACGTGAACATTTGACAATGAGCACGTTAACATCCGGCTGGGATGTATAGAAACAAAACAACTTCAAACAGCCGCGAACGGTTGTATTTGTTCGGTAAGCGGTTTTGATTGACAGAAGTTTTCATGTTGTGGTATATGGCTCGGGTATCATGAGCACGTTATCAATGTATGTACGATGCGCCATGGGCGCGGGGAATAGTTGGGAAGCAGGTTAGCGTGGAAGGCATGGCTCAGCAGACAAGGAATGGTCATTCGGCGAGCGCGGCAGAAGTTGCGGCGCTCGCTGGCGTGAGCCGCCAGACTGTGTCTCGCGTGGTCAACGGTATGCCCAACGTGACGGAAAAGACGCGCAAGCGTGTGCTGGCCGCCATGGAAGAGCTGGGCTTTCGTCCCAATTTTGCTGGAGCGGCGTTGCGCGGCGGGTCGTATCGTTCTATTGGCCTGTGCATGTACAACATCACACGTGTCGGTAACCTGGCGACGCTCGAGGGTATCATGCAAGCGGCGCGCGAGCACGATTTTGCCGTCACTATGATCGAGATGGGCGGCGACAAGCCCTATACACTTGCCGATGCCTCGCGCCGCATGGTCGAGCGACCCGTCGACGGCATGATTCTCAACATGAACCGCATGGCTCCCGATTTTGAGGAGTTTGTTCCCCAGCCGGGAGTGCGAACGGTCATCCTGTCCATGTATGCGCATCCGCGCTGCACGACGATCGACTCCGACCAGTATGGTTCGTGCGAGCTGTTGACCAATTATCTGCTGGAACATGGTCACTCGAATATGCGGTTTGTGGCGGGTCCGGAAAACTCGATTTCCTCGCGTTTTCGTGAGGCCGGTTGGCGCGATACGCTGGGTCGTGCTCATGTCGATGCCGCTCCGATGCTGCGTGGCGATTGGAGTGCGGACAGTGGGTACGCCATGGGCGAGCGGATTGCGGCCGAGGTGCTTGCCGGCGGGTCGCAGGCGCCGACTGCCGTGCTTGCGGCAAATGACCAGATGGCGCTGGGCGTTATCGCCGCGCTCGAGAACGCGGGCCTGTCCGTGCCCGACGACGTGAGCGTGGTTGGTATCGACGACGCACTCGAGGGACTTGTTCCTCACAATCGACTGACGACGCTGCGATTTGATTTGCGCGGTGTCGGTAAGCTTGCGTTTGAGGCGGCGATTGGAGAGAGCTCGTCTATCGAGGCGATTCATGTGCCGAGTACGCTGGTCGAACGCTCGACTGTTAGGGACATACGGGGTTAGGTCCTACTCCGTTTGTCTCGATTTGTAACAGGTAGACGGTCAAAAGCGGGCTACGTGTTACAGATTTAGATTCTTCGGAAAGAGCAATCCTGTTCGTCTCAATCTGTAACAGCTAGGACCAAAAAACTCGGCTAGATGTTACAGATCGAGACAAACGGCTCCCGACCAGCCCAAAAACAAAAAGACCGGGGGCGGCGCGCCGTGTGACGTGCCGCCCCCGGCTGAGAAATGGGGACAGGTTGTGTGAGCGGGCAACCCCGCCAGCCACTAGTCCAGACGACGGGTCTGCGCCACGTGCTTGTACCAGTAGGCGCTTGCCTTGGGCGTGCGCTTCTGGGTTTCAAAGTCAACGTAAAAGAAGCCGTAACGCTTGTTGTAGCCATTGGTCCAGGAGAACTGATCCTGCAGGCTCCACAGGAAGTAGCCGCCCACGTTGACGCCCACCTCCATGGCCTTGAGCAGCCAACGCAGGTGCTGCTCGATGTAGTCGATGCGCGGCTGGTCGTCCACAAAACCGTTCTTGTAGGGGTCCTTGTAGCCCATGCCGTTCTCGGTGATGAAGATCTGCTTGTAGTTGGGGTAGCGCTGCTTAATGTAGACGAGCAGATCGAACAGGCCCTCGGGATAGATGATCCAGTCCCAGTCGGTGGTGGGGATGCCAGGCTTGTTCACATGCTCGCCAATACCCTTAACGCGCCAGCGGCCGGTGCCCTTCTCGCCCGTACCGTTGTGGTGCAGGTCGTTCTCGCCGTCGTAGGCCTTCAAGAAGCGGCACTGATAGTTGTTAACGCCCAGGTAGTCGTTGTAGAGCGCTGCCTCGCGCATAATCTCGAGGTCCTCGTCCAGGATCTCGATGGTGCCGCCCGAGACGGCAGCCAGGCGGTTGGCGCACTCGAGGGTGTCGGGCGCGTAGTCGCCGCGGAAGGTGGCGTCGAGCAAAAACTGGTTTTGCAGCACGTGCTCGTTGTTGGCGGCTTTGATGTCGGCGGGGTCGTTTTCGTTGAGCGGGTACTTGAACTCCAACGACTGAATGACGCCGATTTTGCCCTTAAAGCCGCCGTTGTGGAAGGCCAGCACTGCCTTGGCGTGGGCGAGCATCATGTTGTGCTCGCACTGGAAGGCCTCGGCAAGATGCGCCTTGACGCCACCGGGGAAGGTGCCCTCGATGTAGGTGTTGGAGGCATCGGCCCAGATCTCGTTAAAGGTGAACCAGTAGGTCACCTGGTCGGCGTACTCCTTAAAGCAGAAGGTGGCAAAGTCCACAAAGGCATCGATGGTCTCGCGGTTGAGGAAGTCGCCCTTCTCAAAGAGGGGAAGCGGCGTATCGAAGTGATGCAGCGTGACAAACGGCTCAACGTGGTGCTTGTGGCACTCGGCGAAGAGATCGTGGTAGAACTGCACGCCCTCGGGGTTGATTTCGCCGGTGCCGTTGGGGAAGATGCGGCTCCAGGCGATGGAGAGGCGAATGCCGTTGATGCCAAACTCCTCGCACAGCTCCAGATCGACGGGGTACTGGTTGTAGAAGTCCGAAGCGGGATCGGGGGAGAAGCGCCCCTGGGCCTCCAGGAAGTCGTCCCAGGCGACCTTGCCCTTACCGTGGGTACGGGTCTCGCCCTCTACCTGGTAGGCAGCAGTGGCGCCGCCAAAGATAAAGTCCTCGGGAAACTGCGCGGGCGGGTTGGTGACGCTAACAGGGTTAACGGACATGATGATCCAATCGTCTAAATCGAAGGGCCAGCCGGCTGTTGATGGTCGACTGGCCCTGGGCGTTAGTTACTTCGAGAGTTGCTCGCTTACGAAGGCGAGAGACTTATCGCCGTTCTGGGAGAGCTCGATGTACTGCTTGCCGCGGCAGGCGACGCACTTGTTGCCCACGCGCCCGCAGTCCTTCTGCAGGTCTGCCAGGTAGCTTGCGGCCTGCGGGGCCAGGACGACCAGGTCAAAGTCGGGGAGCATATCCACGTGGTTGCCATAGGCCTCGGCAGCGGTTTCGAGGTTAATGCCGCGCTCCTTGGCAGCCTTGGCCAGCGCGTTGGCGAGCAGACCCGAGGTTCCGCCACCCTGGCAGAGCACGAGCACGCGCTTGCCGTTGAGGTCGCTGGCGGTCGTTGCCTCGGCAGCGGGTGCTGCAGAAGCGGCAGGGGCGTCGGCCTTCACGGCCTCGGCTGCGGCGCCGGCGGCAACGCTCTTGGCATCGGCCTTGCCCTGGAAGGCGTCGTTGAGCTTGGCGGCCTTCTCGGCGTTCTTGGCGGCGAGCTCCTCCTGGGAGATCTCGGCCTCCTCGGCGCACTTCTGGGCGTCATAGGCACGGAAGAACGGATAGTACAGGACAAAGTCGACGACCAAGATGAGGGCGAGCATCACAAAGGCGAGCGGCTGGAAGCCCAAGCCCATGATGGTGCCGATGGGGCCGGGGACAGTCCAAGGCAGGGTGTACATAAAGCCGTTCATGCCCAAGAAGTCGATAAAGATCTTGAGGATCCAGATGTTGGCGATCGGGGCAAAGACAAACGGGACAAAGAAGACGGGGTTGAGCACGATGGGTGCGGCGAACAGCAGCGGCTCGTTGACAGCAAAGCAGACCGGGACGATGGCGGCCTTACCGACGGCGCGCATCTCCTGAGACTTGGCCAGGAAGCAGAACATAAAGACCAGGACGAGCGTGGCACCGGTGCCGCCCATGCAGACGACGAAGTACTGGGCACCCTGGGTCAGGACAGCGGAAGCGTGCTGACCGGCCTGGAACGCAGCCAGGTTGTCGGTCATGTTGGCAACGAGGGCGGCGGCGATGGCGGGCTCGACGATCGAGGGGCCGTGGACGCCCACGAACCAGAAGAGGCTCATGGCGCCGTAGATTACAGCGAGGCCGATGTAGCCGTCGGCAGCGGTGAACAGGGGCTGGAACACCTGGATGACGCCCTGGGCAAAGCAGAAGCCAAAGGCGGCGCGGAAGACGATGTCAAAGACCCAAAAGACGGTGATGCAGACGGAGAAGGGGATGATGTCCTTAAAGGTCTGCGAGATGTTGGGCGGAACCTGCTCGGGCATCTTGACGGTGATGTTGCGCTTGATAAAGAACTTGTAGATGATGCCGGTCACAAATGCAGCGATGAAGGCAGTCAGCAGGCCTTTGGAACCAAGATAGGTGGTGTTGAAGCCGCTGGCGGCGTCCGTGGCGATCGTGTCGCTCGAAAGGAGCAAGAAGCCGATGATGGCCGCGCACATGCACGAGATGAAGTTGATCTGGTTGTTCTTGGGCAGGTCGCGATTCTGGGCGTCGGCGAAGTGCTTGGCGGTGGTGGCGGCACAGGCGATGGCCAGGATGCCCATGGAGTAGTTGTAGCACTTCCACAGGGCGTTGTTGATGTCATCGGGCCAGTAGAAACCCCAGATGTTGGGGACCGAAGCTACCAGGCAGAAGATGGACGAGAAGATGATGATGGGGATGACGGAGATAAAGCCGTCGCGGATCGCCTTGAGGTACTTGTTGCGGGCGATCGCGTTGAAAAAGGGCTGGCCTTTTTCGATGGTGGCGATGAGTTGCTCCATGCAAAGCTCCTAAGAGTCGGTGGGTTAGCAACGATAGTAGCTTTTGACGTTTGGTTGCCAAAATGTTGACGTTGCCATTTTGCGACACAAAAAAGGTGCGAACCGGTGGCCCCTGTGCCTGCGGACCGTCGATTCCTTGCGTGTAAACGTGTGAGCCGCCCGGTGGCTCTGTGTTTGCGCAATGGCAACGTTAACATTTGGGAGCCAAAAGCCGTTTGGGGAAGCAAAAATGTCGGTGAACGGTAGGTTTTGGGTGGTGAGCGTATGGTGGGGGAGGCGTTGGATATACTTGAAGGCGTTAAAAATGACTGCGTAGGGTGCCACCAATGGCATCGTCGACATAGAAAGATCGACCTATGGCCGCTGTTAAAAAATCGGTTTCCGTTAAGGATGTGGCGCGTCTCGCGGGCGTCTCGGAGCAGACGGTCTCGCGTACGGTGCACGATTCGCCCAGCGTGCGCCCCGAGACCAAGGAGCGCGTGCGTGCCGCCATGCGCGAGCTGGGGTATCGCCCCAATTTTGCCGGTCGATCGCTGCGCCGCGGTAAGTTTAAGACCGTCGGCGTCGCTATGTTCAACATTACCGGCACCGGCAACCTCGACCGTATGGAGGGCTTTGCCGCCGCCGCCGACAAACACGGCTACGCCATCACCCTCACTAAAGTAGATGGGCATCCGTATACCCTCGAGAGCGCATCGTCGCGTATGAGCGCACTGCCGGTGGACGGTATGGTCGTGATTATGAACCGCATGCCGGCGGACTTTGGCACCTTTGAGCCGCTGCCCGGTATGCAGACGGTGCTCGTTACCATGCTGGAGCACCCGCTGTGCTCGACGGTCGATAACGACCAGTTCGATTGCTCGCGCCAGGTGGTCGAGTACTTGCTGGAGCAGGGGCACAAGACCGTGCACTTTATCTCGTGTCCCGAGCGCTCGCTTTCGGGCATGCGACGCGAGGAGGGCTGGCGTGAGACATTGCGTGCGCATGGTATTGAGCCGCCGCGACTCGTCCGTGGCGATTGGACGGCACAGAGCGGATATGCCGCCGGCCAGGTGCTTGCGGATGATCCGACCTGCACGGCCATTTATGCATCCAACGATGCCATGGCCTACGGCTGCATTCGCGGACTCGAGTCGCGCGGAAAGCGCGTGCCCGAGGACGTGAGTGTGGTGGGTGTTGATGACAGCCTGGGCGATATCGTGCCCGACCGTCGCCTGACCACGGTGCGCTTTGACAACAAACGCGTCGGCATGTGGGCGGTCGACAAGATTGCCGGCGCCGAGGGCGCTGCACCCGGTGTGGAGCACATGCTGTTTCCGGGCGTGCTCGTCGAGGGCGATACGGTGCGCGATGTACGCTAGGGCGCGGGTCTGTTTGGGTTGCCGCTAATTGTGTTCGATATTGTTCAGATTGGTTTAAAAACCGTTCACGGACGAATAGTGACCGTTCATAGCTCAAAATTACGTTTTGCGCTGTTCTTTTTTGTTTGAATGTTATTGTTTCTGTCATACACAACGCAGCGCGTATGCCCGGACGCGATGCTCTCCATTGGTTCATATGTGAAAGGAACGCAATATGGCAACCAAAGAAGAAATCTCGATGGTTGGATTCGAGATTGTCGCATACGCAGGTGACGCCCAGACCGATCTGCTTGCAGCGCTCGATGCTGCTCGCGAGGGTGACTTTGAGAAGGCCGAACAGCTGCACAAGGATGCCAGCGATGCACTTATCGGCGCCCACGACACGCAGACCAAGCTGCTTTCGCAGGAGGCCGGCGGTGGCGAGATGGAGATGACCTTCATCATGGCTCACGCTCAGGACACTCTCATGACCACTATGATCCTGGAGAAGCAGGCCCGCTTTACCATCGATGCCTACAAGCGCATCGCTGAGCTCGAGGCCAAGCTCGCCTAACGAGCCCTCACAACCAAGTTCCCTTCCAAAAGCCCTGCCGCACCCGCGACAGGGCTTTTTCTGTCCTCCTCCAAGTTGCGGTGAAATAAGGACTGAATAGGGGCCGGCGGGCGCAAAACAATCCCTATTCCACCGCAACTCATCCCGAGATAGTCATTGGGGACGTTCTTAAACGACTGGTCATTGGGGACAGTCTTGGTGCGCTCCGTTCGTCCTCCCGTTCGATTTTTGCTCGGTGGGTATACTTCCATCCGCAATACAGGCCGGAATGAGGAGGTATCCAAATGCCGGACAACGGATTGATTCAAAAGAAAGATGCGCACGAGATGGCTCATGGGCGTCCTGTCCAGATAACCGAGCACACGGCGGTAACCGAGCTGCAGCCCAGTCTGTCCGATGTCGTGTGCGCAAACAAAAAGCTGCAGATTGGCTTTATCGTTGCGCTCGTGGTCCTGGCGCTGCTGTCGGGCTTTGTAGCTCGTCCGCATTTCGCCGATACCAAAACTTGGGACTCCACCATCGAGGTCATCGACCAAAAGAAGGGTAACGTACTGGCGCTCACGACCTCGTGCGTGGCGCTGTCTGCGGGCATTACCGCGCTGCCGGGTGATACGGGAACGCCGGTTGCCGAGCAGCTCGCGCAGCTTTCAGGCAACCTTGGTATCGTGCTTGCCGTGCTCTACCTCGAGAAATACCTGCTAACCATTTTGTGGTCGGTTGGCTTGGGCATCTTAATCCCGTTTGCGTTGGTGCTCTTTGCGGTGTCGCTCGGCATTCACGGGCGCTGGAGCACGAGCGCTGTCCTGCGCCGTGTGGCGACACGCGTGCTGGTAGTTGCCGTGATCGGCATGGCGTTGGTGCCTGCAAGCGTTTGGGTGTCGCAGAAGGTCGATGAAACGTATCGCGTAAGTATTGAGCAAGCTGAGCAAAAGGCTGCGGACGCTGCGGACGCGGCCGACACCACGGACAAGTCAGCCGAGACCAGCTCAAAATCGAACAAGAAAAAATCCGAGGCCACGGAGTCCAAAAACGTGCTCGAGCAGTTGACTGATGGGGCCTCGAGCCTTGTTACGTCGGTGACCAGCGGTGCCAAGCAGATGACCGACGAGATCGTGCAGCAGGTGACCGACCTCATCGAAGGCGTCATCGTGATGATCGTGACTTCGTGCGTTATCCCGCTGCTGGTGCTCGTGGCGTTCCTGTGGCTGGGACACGTACTGCTGGGGATCGATATTTCCGGCCCGGCGAACTATTTGACGGGCCGCTTTCTGAGTGCTCCGTCCAAGCACGCCAAATAGGGTGGGCAGTCCGAGTAGCTAAAACAGCTGTATATACCGGGGAATACCGCCGAAGGGCGGCCGAGACACGTTCTTGGCCGCCCTTTTGTTTGTTGAACACATGGTCGCTACGTCCGCGCCCGGCTCAAACGGTCAGCAATCATCCGTGAACGATATTTGTTCAAAAAAGAACAAAGATAAACAAATAGTTGTTGCAGTTACTGTTCGAATGTGTTCAAATAAACATGAACAGTGAAGAACCGCACATTCAGATGCCCGGACCTGAACGCGATTCAACACTTCCAAACAGAAACTACGCACCTGCGTATCTCTCAAGGAGGATGTCATGAGGGTTGTAATCGCTTCCGATGCCGACGGTATGTCGATGAAGGAGTCCATCAAGGAGATGCTCATCGCCGACGGTCACGAGGTCGTCGACTATTCCGAGACCCCTGCCGCGGACTTTGTCGATTCCGCGACCGCCGTTGCCAAGGACCTGCTGGAGCACAAGGATTCCCAGGGCTTCGCATTCGATAAGTACGGCGTCGGCTCCTATATGGCCGCCGTCAAGATCAAGGGCATGGTCGTCGCCAACATTTCCGACGAGCGTTCCGCTTACATGACCCGCGAGCACAACGGCTCGCGCATGGTCACCATGGGCCCGGGCGTTGTGGGCACCGAGGTCGCCAAGAAGATCGCCCGCGAGTTCCTGCGTGCACAGTACGCCGGCGGCCGTCACCAGATCCGTGTCGACATGCTCAACAAGATGGCCTAACGAGAGCCACCGAGAACTCGAACTTCTACCTCAACTTGTGAATTCAGACGAAAGGACGTTCTGATGAAGAAGACCATCGCAATCGGTTGCGACCATATCGTTACGGACGAGAAGATCTATCTGGCCGACCGCCTGGAGCAGGCTGGTTACAAGGTGCTCGACTGCGGCACCTACAGCCACACCCGTACGCACTATCCCATCTACGGTAAGGCCGTGGGCGAGGCTGTTGCCAGCGGCAAGGCCGACTTTGGCGTGGCCCTGTGCGGCACCGGCATCGGCATCACCAACGCCGTCAACAAGGTTCCCGGCGCCCGCTGCGCCCTGGTCCGCGACATGACCTCTGCCCTGTATGCCCGTCGCGAGCTCAACGCCAACATCGTGGGCTTTGGCGGCAAGATTACCGGCGAGTTCCTGATGGCCGATATCATGCTTGCCTTCCTGGAGGAGCCCTACGAGAAGACCCCCGAGCACGATGCCCTGATCGCCAAGATCGATGCCTGCAATAAGGCCGACGCCGAGGCTCAGGCTGACCCGCACTTCTTTGACGAGTTCCTCGAGAAGTGGGACCGCGGCGAGTACCACGACTAAGGAGGTTACGCGGTTTTACCAAACCGCGTAACGGGTCGACGCTGCGAAGCCATCTGGTGGGCAATCTGCCGTTCAGCTTCGGCGGCATGACCAGAAGGTCAATGCCGCCTCGCTTCACGGCACCTTGCCTCACCAGCTGGCTTCTCGCTGACGTTGAGGTGACCTGTGGGGTTACCGCTGTTGTTGCGAAGATTTCCGATACGGCGAGCTGCTCCGATAACACGTTTGCTTGCTTGGCTTGAGTGCTTCGCTCTTGGCTGTACTTGGCGATTTGCAGCTTTTCAATTGACGGCTCGCGTTTCTGTGAGGGGGCGCGGGCCGGTTTTCTATCAGCCCTATTGACTTGGCGGGCTGTCGTAAGAAAGGGAAGGCTCCTATGGAGTTTGTTCTTGATAACGGTTCTATCCGCGTAGCACTGAGCACGGCGGGCGGGTCGTTCACTTCTATTGCGGCCAACGGCCGTGAGTACCTGTGGCAGGGTGACCCGGCGGTCTGGTCGGGCCAGGCACCCATTTGTTTCCCGATCTGCGGCGGCCTTCGTGACGGTCGCGCAATGACCACGGGCGGCCGCGAGGTCAAGCTCGCCCGCCACGGCTTTGCTCGCAAGCAGGAGTGGAAGCTCGAGGAGCAGAGCGACAACATGGTTGCGCTGAGCTTAAGCTCTGCCGACCATGCCGAGTTGCTCGAGCAGTACCCGTATCCGTTTAAGATCGTTGCTCGTTACACGATCGATGCGGAGAAGGTGGCCGTGTCGTACGAGGTGACCAATGAGGGCACCGAGGACATGCCGTTCTTTGTGGGCGGTCACCCTGGCTTTAAGTGCCCGCTTGACGAGGGCGAGTCCTACGACGACTACGAGCTTCGTTTTGAGCAGCGTGAGGCCACCGAGCTCTGTACTGCCGTTCCCTCGACGGGCCTGATTGATGTTGAGCATCGCAGCAAGAACCCCATGATCGGCCATGACCTGCCGCTTACCCACGAACTCTTCGACTTCGCGGAGACCATCTTTGACGTGCTCGAGAGCCGCGTGGTTACGCTGACCAAGAAGACCGAGGACAAGGGCGTGCGCCTGACGTTCCCCGATATGCCGTACCTGATTGTGTGGAGCAAGCCCGAGGGTGACTTTGTGGCCGTGGAACCGTGGGGCGGCCTGTCCACCTGCTCCGACGAGGACGATATTCTGGAGCACAAGCGTGGCTGCCTGGAGGCCAAGCCGGGAGAGACCGTCACCCGCGGCTTTGAGATCGAGATCCTTTAACGAGTTATCGTATGTTTGGGGCGGGTTATGCCGCCCCGGAACAGGAGTTCAACATGATTCTGACCGTTACCATGAACCCGTCGATTGATACGCGCTATCAGCTCGACAAGTTGATCATCGACGACGTGAACCGTGTGACGCCCGAAAAGACCGCTGGCGGCAAGGGCCTCAACGTGAGCCGTGTGCTGCTGCAGTTGGGCGACGATGTGCTCGCGACCGGTCTGCTCGGCGGACACATGGGTGCCTATATGGCCGAGCTTATGGATGCCGACGGCGTCAAGAACGACTTTGTGCCCATCGCCGGTGAGACGCGCATTTGCCTGAATATTCTGCACGAGGGTAATCAGACCGAGCTGCTGGAGAGCGGCCCGCAGATCGCTCCGGCCGAGCTCGAGGCCTTTACGGCCAAGTTTGCCGAGCTTGCAGCGAAGGCGGACGTTGTGACGCTTTCGGGCTCGCTGCCGCGTGGCGTCGATGCCGGCTACTATGCCGAGCTCGTCAAGATCGCCGAGGAGGCGGGCGCCAAGGTGCTGCTCGACACTTCGGGTGCATCGCTGGAGGCCGCGCTGGAGTCCGACGCTAAGCCTGAGCTCGTAAAGCCCAACCTGACCGAGATTAACGGCCTACTGGGTACGTCCTTTACGACCGATGATGTCGATGCCCTGCGCGAGGCGCTTGCCGCCGATGACCGTTTTGCCGGTATCCCCTGGGTTGTCGTTTCGATGGGCGCTGCCGGTTCGGTGGGCTTCCATGAGGGTCGCGCGTTCCGCGCCAAGACGCCCGCGATTGCGGCTGTGAACGCAACGGGTTCCGGCGACTCGACCATCGCCGGCTTTGCACATGCCATTGCTGCTGGCGCCGACGACGTCACGGTGCTCAAGACCGCCAATACCTGCGGCAAGCTCAACGCCATGGATCCCAAGACCGGCCACCTGGTCATGGACCGCTGGGACGAGATCTTCAACAACGTTGTCGTGACTGAACTTTAAGGTTACGGCGTTTTACCAAACGCCGTAACGGCTCGACGCTGCAAACCCGCCAGAGCGGCAATCTGCCTTTCAACTTCGGCGGCATGACCAGAAGGTCAATGCCGCCTTGTTTCAAGGCACCTTGCTCGCTCTGGCGGGTTTT
Organism: Collinsella sp. TF12-2AT; assembly: GCF_003436735.1. Classification (NCBI taxonomy): domain Bacteria; kingdom Bacillati; phylum Actinomycetota; class Coriobacteriia; order Coriobacteriales; family Coriobacteriaceae; genus Collinsella; species Collinsella sp. TF12-2AT. Next base: position 112,978 of record NZ_QSQK01000004.1, read on the forward strand.
CGCTGTCGTTGCCAAAACATCGGCGTTGCCTTGTCGCAAGTAGTCATCGGGGACGTTCTTTAATGACTAGTCGTTTAAGAACGTCCCCGATGACTACACTCAAAAAACGGTGCCCGTCGGCGATATTGCCGGCGGGCACCGTTGTCGTGTAGGTGGCTATGTCGTGTGGGCTGCTGTTGAACGTTCGGGCCCGTGCTCTACAGCGAGTCGATAAAGCGCTGTTGGGCGGCGCGTCCCGCCTCGTCCCACTTAAAGACGCCGGCGTTGTCGAGCACGTGGCCAAACACCACGCCGACCTCTTCGTGCAGGATATCGATGGCGTTGTCCGCCGTGAGCTCATCGGCGCGGCGGGCATAGACGTCCTCGGCCCATGCGGCGTGGCTGTGGCAAAGGTCGTCGCCCTCGAGCGCGGCGGCAAGGTCGTAGCTGGCATCGGCCTTGGCCGCCAGCAGGTGCTCGCGGACAGCGCCGAGCTCGGGGACCAAGCGCGGCGGTAAAATCGCCAGGCCCATGACCTCGATCAGGCCGATGTTCTCCTTCTTGATATGGTGGTACTCGGCATGCGGGTGGAAAACGCCCAGCGGATGTTCGTCGGTCGTGATATTGCAGCGAAGCGCCAGGTAGGCCTCGTAAATCTCGCCGCCGGCATTGCCGCGGGAGTCGACGCGGCGGATGACGGGCGTCACGGTGTTGTGCGCCACGCCATCGGCCGTGTGCGCGATGACGCCCACAGACTCATCGGTCCACTCGCGCCAGGCGAGGATAATCTTCTCGGCAGCGTCGAGCAGCTGGGCGCGGTCATGCGAGCGCAGGCGCAGCACCGAGAGCGGCCACTGCAGCACGGTACCGGTGACCTGGTCAAAGCCGGGCACGCTAAACTGCGAGACCTCGGCGGCATGCATCATGGGGAACTCGTGCGCACCGCCCTGGAAGTGGTCGTGCGACAGAATCGAGCCGCCCACGATGGGCAGATCGGCGTTGGAGCCAATAAAGTAGTGCGGGAACAGGTCGACAAAGTCGAGCAGGCAGGTCAGGCCCTTGCGGTCGACGTGCATCGGGCGATGCTCGGAGCTCATGGCAATGCAGTGCTCGTTAAAGTACGCGTACGGGCTGTACTGGAAGCCCCAGCGCTCGCCGTCGAGCTGGATGGGAATAACGCGCAGGTTCTGACGGGCGGGATGAGCGCCGCCGTCGGCTGCGGCGGAGCGTCCGGGGTAGCCCTCGTTCTCGATGCAGAGCTGACAGGCGGGATACTTCTCGCCCGTGTTTTTGGCGGCACCGGCTGCGGCAATATCGCGCGGGTCCTTTTCGGGCTTTGACAGGTTGATAGTGATCTCCAGGTCACCCCAGTTGGTGGGGGTGTTCCATTTGATATTGCGCGCGATGGCGGCGCGGCGCACGTAGCCGGCGTCGCAGCACAGACCGTAGAACCAGTCGGTCGCGGCGCGGGGCTCGTTGACGCCCATGCGGCCGTCGAACTCCTCGTTTACAACCGAAGGCCTCGGCATCAGCGCGCCCATGATGCGCATGGCGATGCGGTCGCGGCCCGACGCCGTGTCCTCGGCGGCGCCGTTGGCAACGGCGGCCTCGGCAAGCGCGGCGAGCGTGCCCTCCAGGTCAAAGTCAGGCAGGGTATCGGGGTGCAAGAGCGAGAGTTTCTCAACTTGGAGTGCCCAAGTCATGTCGAGTGCGGGGCCCGTGGCGCCGATGCACTCCAAAATGGTGTTGTATGCCCAGATGCGATCGTCCTGGCCGATCATCGATCGGTGGATAGCGTACTCGATCAGGTTCTGCGCGGCCTCGCGCACGTCAGTCATTACAGCCATGCCGCGTAAGCCCCCTTGTCAGAGATGGCGTAGTGACGGGCAGAGCCTTCGCCCAGCCAGCCGTTCATCTTGGCGATGAAGGTGTCGACCAGGTCGAGCGGCACGAAGGCCTGGATGGTGCCACCAAAGCCGCCACCGTGGATACGAACGGCGCCGCGGCCGTCGAGCACGTGCTCGGCCAGCGCCAGGGCATACATGGAAGGCTGCTCGGAGCCCAGCTTGGCAACGACATTCTGCAGGTACATGGCAGAGCTGGCGCCGGACTCGCGCGTCAGGACCAGGAACTGGTCGATGTCGCCGGCGTTCAGGGCTGCCCAGCGCTTGTCGACCAGGCCGTTCTCGTACCAGTAGTGAACGGCGCGCAGACAGGCACGGTCGCCCAGCTTGGCGCGCAGCTCGGGGAGCTTGGCGTCAAAGTCGGCAACGTCGACCTCGCACAGGCGTGCCTTGCCAAACTCGGCGGCGACGTCCTGCATCTCGCGCGGAACGGCGGCGTAGTCATCGGTGGCGGCCACGTGGTCGGCACCGACCTTAACGAGCACGAGCGCATAACCGTGATCCTCAAAGTTGAGCTCGAGCTTCTGGGTTTTAGGCTGAGCCTGATCCTCAAAGTCCATGTAGGCGAGGCCGCCCAAGCAAACGGCGGCCTGGTCCATCAGACCGCAGGGCTTGCCGTAATAGTTGTTCTCGGTGCGCTGGCTCATCTGGGCGAGCGCGACGGGCTCGATGGCGGGTGCGTCCCAGAGCGTCTCCATGGCGCGACCGTATGCCGCCTCGACAGCAGCGGAGCTCGAAAGACCGCCGCCCGAGGGGACGGAGCAGGTGAAGGCAAAGTCGAAGCCCTGGGGCTCAACGCCCAGAGAGGCGATTTCGTGGGCCATGCCGCGGACGAGGCTTGCGGACGTGCCCTTCTCGGACTCCTGAACGTCTAGCGTATCGAGCGTGATCTCAAACGTAGGATAGCCCTCGTCGGCGACGCGAACCTTGTTGGAATCGGTCGCCACGGCAATGCCGTCGACGGCGACATCGAGCGAGCCGGCGATAACGTGACCGCCCTCGTGATCGGTGTGGTTGCCGCTGATCTCGGAACGGCCGGGCGCGTGCACATAGAGCACCTGGCGATCGCCGATGGGGCCAAACTCCTCCTCAAACAGCTTGGTGAGCGTGGCGAGTGTCTTTTCGTCGGGGGTGGTCATGAGGGTCCTTTCCTTGGCGCATACTGACGAGTTTTCCGTCGTAGTGAGTACGTTAACAATCTGAAGTGGCATAAACTCAGCATCTACGATGCCGCACGTTACGGGCTATGTTAACGTACTCATAACACAACACTTATCACTTTTTGAGAATCTGGTAATCGGTAGAAATCCAGCCGTGAACGGTATTGCCGTATGGACTTATAGAGCAGAAGAGTTGCGGATTGAAAAAGTAGAGTACGTTAACATGCGTCCGACGATAGCGGGCTTCGGCGCGGGGCGTATTTCTGCCCGGGCCGGCATGCACGCTATTCAGATCTCGCGAGGGTGAAGGTGATCCTGTGGTAAGGCGCCCGTCCAACGATACAGGTACGCGTCCGGTCTCCATGGCCGACGTCGCCCGCGCTGCTGGCGTTTCGCAGCAGACGGTTTCGCGCGTTGCCAACGGCCTCCCTAACGTCAACGAGCAGACGCGCCAGCGCGTGCAAGCCGCCATGCAGGAGCTCGGCTTCCGTCCGAGTTATGCCGGTCGCTCGCTGCGCGACGGCCGTTACCATTCGGTCGGTCTGTGCGTCAACGATGTCACCAAGTTTGGGAACCTCTCAATGATCGACGGCATCGCCAGCGCAGCTCGCGAGCATAATTGCGCCATCACGCTGGTCGAGATGTCCAAGACCGAGGAATTCTCGCTTGCCGAGGCAACGCGTCGTATGGCCGCGCTGCCCGTGGACGGCATCATCATCGGCATGAGCCGTATGGCGCCCGATTTTGAGACGTTTGATCCGTTACCGGGTATCGGCACGGTTATCGTCACCATGTATGCGCACCCGCGGGTGACTACGGTCGACTCCGATCATTACGGCTGCTCGCTGTTGCTTATGGACCATCTGTTTGAGCTGGGGCACGAGCAGATTCGCTATATTGGCGGCCCGTCGTTCTCGGTCGACGAGCAATTTCGTCGCGCCGGTTGGCAGGATGCGCTCGAGCGTAAACACATCGAGCCGGCAGAGCCGCTCGAGGGCGACTGGTCTGCCAACAGCGGTTACGAGGCCGGCAGATATCTGGCCGAGCACGATCGCACCATGACGGCGATTTACGCGGCAAACGACCAGATGGCAAATGGCGCAATTGCAGCGCTGCGCGACAGCGGCTTGCGCGTGCCCGAGGACGTGAGCGTGGTGGGTGTCGATGACTCACTCGACGACTTTGTCGCGCATAACGAGCTCACGACCGTTCGATTCGACTTGCATCAGCGTGGGCGCGAGGTATTCGAGCATGCGGTTCCCGAGGCGGGTACGGCGGGCAAAACCGTTGCCATTCGCATTCCCGGTCAGCTCATCGTTCGACACACCACGGCAGCGCCGCGCGCATAGTTTTCGCAGGTCAACGGCTCGGCGTTGCATATCAATAACAATCGGTAAGGATGCCGGCAGATAGCCGTGACTATGAAGGCGAGTGCTATGATAGACGGGTTCATTTGTCTATCTAGGAGGCTTTGCCTGATGGAGATCACCAAGGATATCCGCTACATTGGCGTTGACGATCATGACATCGACCTGTTCGAGGGCCAGTACGACGTGTCCGAGAACGGTATGGCATACAACAGCTACGTTATCTTGGGCGAGAAGATCGCTGTCGCCGATTCGGTCGATGGCGGATTTGTCGACGAGTGGCTCGGCAACCTCGAGACCGTACTCGACGGCCGCACGCCCGACTACCTGGTCATCCATCACATGGAGCCCGATCACTCCGCCGGCATCGCCGCCTTTATGGAGCGCTATCCCCAGGCGCAGATTGTGGCAAGCATGGGCGCCTTCCGTATGATGGTCAACTACTTTGGCACCGACTTCCCCGAGCGCAAGATGGTTGTCAAAGAGGGCGACGTGCTTGATCTGGGTGGCCACAGCCTGACCTTTGTCGGCGCCCCCAACGTTCACTGGCCCGAGGTACTCTTCTCCTACGAGGCTACCGACAAGGTGCTCTTTAGTGCCGACGGCTTTGGCAAGTTTGGCGCCAACGACATCGAGGATCCGGAAGGGTGGGCCTGCGAGGCGCGCCGTTACTACTTTGGCATCGTGGGCAAGTTCGGCAAGTTTGTGCAGGCCGTGCTCAAGAAGGCCGCCGACCTGGACATCCAGATCATCTGCCCGCTTCATGGCCCCGTGCTGACCGAGAACCTGGGCTACTACCTCGACACCTACAACACCTGGTCGAGCTATCAGCCCGAGGATGAGGGCATCACCATTGCCTACGCGAGCGTCTACGGCCATCTGAAGGCTGCCGTTGAGGAGCTTGCATCTGCGCTCGAGGCTCGCGGCCAGAAGGTCTCCGTTTTTGACTTGGCTCGCGACGACATGGCCGAGGCCGTTGAGGATGCGTTCCGCTATGACCGTCTGGTGCTCGCTTCCATCACCTATCAGGGCGAGATCTTCCCGTTCATGAGCACCTTTATCCATACGCTTGCCGAGCATGCCTACCAGAACCGTACCGTGGCGCTTGTCGAGGCCGGCTCCTGGGCGCCCGCCGCTGCCAAGGTTATGACCAAGGAGCTCGAGGGCATGAAGGACATCACCCTGACGCAGAACAAGGTGACCGTGCTAGGTTCGCTCAGCGACGCATCGCGCGCCCAGATTGAGGCCCTCGCTAACGAGCTCTCCAAGTAGCGATACGCTCACGTTTAACGCTCAAACCACCACAAAGGTGCCTTTGTGGTGGTTTTTGTTTAAGCGCTGGCGATGAGGAGATTTGGGCGGGCGTTGTCGACGATCTCGGCGATTGAGGTGGCGACGGCGTGATCGGGGTCACGGTCCATCACGATGGCGTTGACGTCGGTCAGCTCGGCAAAGCGGTACATGCCGCGTCCGTTGACCTTACTGGCGTCCATGAGGGCGACACTTTGACGGGCGGCACCGACCATAGCCGCTTTGGTCTCGGCCATCTGCGGAAAGTCGGTCGTAAAGCCGCAGCCGGGAACAAAGGCGCCGGGGCACATGACGGCAAGGTCGGCGTGGACCATTTGGAGCGCTTGCATGGTAAGTGGGCCGTACAGATAGCGATGACCTTTGCGCAGTGCCCCGCCCAGCATGACGACATCGACTGAGGGCATGCTCTCGTCGATGTAATCGGCAATGGTAATGTCGGCCGTGATGACGGTGATGCCATCGCGCTGGTCGAGGAGCCGGACAAACTCGAGCGCTGTGGTGCCCGAGTCGACGAGCAGCGTGTCGCCGTCATTGACGAGTTCGATGGCGCTTTGTGCGATGGCCTGCTTGGCGGCGACATTGACGTTGATGCGGCGATCCTGGGTGGATACGGTCAGTCGCTTCTGGAGCGACACGGCGCCGCCATGCGTGCGGCGCAGCTTGCCGGACTCGGCGAGCGCGTCTAGGTCGGCGCGGGCGGTAACGGAGGACACGCCAAAGGTCTGGGCGATTTCTGCTACCTGCACCGAGGCGTTATGTTCGAGCATTTCCATAATGGCGGCACGACGCTCATCGGCGAAAGCTCGGGTTGTTGCATGGGCCATATCCGCTCCATCATCGTCTGAAATTTGCAGGAATTGTGTTGAGTCTATTTTCGTTCATTTTCTTTTTAAGTAAGAAAACGCCTTTCGATTACTTACTTTTTCTATAAAAGAAAGACCTCGAACGCCCAAAATTCAATATCGAACACGCCCACTCGGCTCCAATTCCTTCCGTTTACTTTTCAAAAACGGCTGTATTGACCTGCATGGGCTCAATATCTCGCACGTGCAAAGCCGCTGAATTTCATACAATAAGTGCAGCAAAACACAAGGTAAAACGCCTTGTGAACAACTACGCCCGATGTCCAGATGCGGGCGAGGGAGAGGAGCAAACGCTCATGGCACTTGTTACCACCGAAAAGATGCTCAAGGACGCTCAGGCCGGCCACTACGCCGTCGGCGCGTTCAACGTCGAGAACCTCGAGTTTGTTATGGCCGTTCTGGCCGCTGCCGAGGAGACCAAGTCCCCCGTCATCATGCAGACCACCCCGGGCACCATCAAGACCGCTGGTCTGGACTACTTCTACGGCATGGTCAAGGCTGCCGCCGAGCGCGCTTCCGTGCCCGTCGCTCTGCACCTCGATCACGGCGATGGCTATGACCGCTGCATGCAGGCTTTCCGCACTGGCTACACCTCTGTCATGATCGACGGTTCGCACGAGTCCTTCGAGGACAACATTGCCCTGACCAAGTCCGTCGCCGACGCTGGCCGCGCCATGGGCGTGCCCGTCGAGGCCGAGCTCGGCAAGGTTGGCGGCAAGGAGGACGACGGTCCCGCGGTTGAGGGCGAGAGCCCCTACACCGATCCGGCCGAGGCCAAGGAGTTCGTCGAGCGCACTGGCTGCACCTCCCTCGCTATTGGCGTTGGCACCAGCCACGGCGTGTACACGAGCGATCCGCACATCGAGCAGTCCGTGGTCAAGGCCATCCGCGACGCCGTCGACGTGCCGCTGGTTCTGCACGGTACCTCCGGTGTGCCCGATGAGCAGGTTGCCGAGGCCGTGAAGAACGGCATCTGCAAGGTCAACTACGCCACCGAGCTGCGTCAGGCCTACACCAAGGGCTTCATGGCCTACATGGCCGAGAACCCCGCCTGCTTCGATCCCAAGAAGCCGGCCAAGGAGGGCATGCGCGAGATCACCGAGCTGGTTAAGATCCGCATGACCAACCTCAACTCTGTGGGCAAAGCAGAGTAACAGCAAGGGTACTCCGACTCGCTACATATCCCGGGGAGGGACGAGGGCTTAGTTCCCCAATCGTCCTCGGGCATGCAAAAAGCCTCGCTGCGCACTTCGTGCGGCGAGGCTTTTTGCCCCCTGCGGAAAGATTGGGGAACTAAACCCTCGTCCCTCCCAGGTTGACCTACTCGAGGTCGTCGCCCTTGTGGCGTTAGGGCGGAAAATAATAAGAAGCCTTCGCGCTGCGGAATGATTTTGGAAACTAAGTGCGGGGGCCCGCCCAAGCTGTCCTGTTCAATCGCCCTTGTGGCGTTAGGGCTGAAAGGGTGGGGCGCGTGGGTTATTTGGTTGTTAGGGTTAGTAGGTCGTTGGGGGTTTTGAGGTTGTAGGTGGCGTTTGGGATATCTTGGTGTGATCCCCATGCTGCTCGGGCAAAACTGACCCCTGCTGAAGTTGCGCATTGTTCGTCGTAGACGGTGTCGCCAACGTAGACGACGTTGCCAGGATTCGCGCCCGCACGTCGGAGATATTCGAGCATGGGTGCGGGTGCGGGTTTATGTTCGGTTGTGTCTTCGACAAGGATGATGTGCTCAAAATACTTATCGAAACCAAGGGGTGCAATTTCTTTTGCGTATTCGTCGCGCGCACGTGAGGAGACGATGCCAAGTTTGCAGCCGCTATCGGCGAGCGTTGCGATGACTTCAAGCAAACCTGGAAACACGCTGATGGTGCTTTTAAAGCTGGCGGCAACTTGGCACCAGCGATCCAACGTTGCCTGCGAGTAGATCCCAAGTTTCTCAAGGGCATCCTTGCCGGGTATGCCGAGGGCAAAGTCAAGCTCGTGTCGGGGAAGCGTTTTGCTGGTCTCTTCTTGGACAATCTGGACAAGCGATGACAGAACGCTTTCTTCTGTATCTGCCAATGTCCCATCAACGTCAAATACGATATGGTCAAAGTGCTTCATATGATTGCTCCTCTCTGTTGTTTGCCTGCAAGTTTGATGCAGTGACAGAAGAAGGGCTAGCGGGATTTCTGCCTGGTGCTATCGAGATTCTGCCTCGCTGCTCGATAGCTCGAAGGAGTGCACCCCATTTGTTCTTTAAATACCTGGCCAAGATGGCTTGCTGTTATAAATCCGCATTGGCGCGCGACTGTCTGTACCGTTCTCGTGGTGTGTGCCAAAAGTTCGCAAGCACGGTTTATGCGGTATGCGCGTAGATATGCCGCCGGGGTCGTTCCTGCACAAGTTTCGATAATGCGGTAACACTCTCTTTCGCTTACGCCGGCTGCAGATGCCATCTGGGGCACATCTATAGCGGCTGCATAGTTTGCGCGGATAAAGTCCAGGATTGCCTTGAACTGTACGTCGCGGCTGGTCATCCAAGAGGCGCCGTCGGAAGAAAAGAGCGGTTCGGTCTTGGCGTTAATCTGAATCCAGAGCTCTGACAAACTATTTCGAAGCGCCATCTCGTTCTGCGGCTGTTGAAGGTCGTGGTTAAAGGAACTCTTTAGCAAATCGATAAAGGGCATATCGTCGGGGTTGGTGGGCGACCATTTGAGCACATCGACGCCTCGACATTGCAGCAAAGGATTGATATAGCGCTTTTGAAGGCGTCCCGCGGGATCGCCGAGCATCGACGGCTGAAAGATATGCAGCATTTGAATGGCTGGCGCCGAATTGGGTGATTGCAGCGTGCTGTGCAAAACGCCGCCGTTGATAAAGCCGGCGGACCCTTCCTCAAAGCGTACGTGCTCATGAGCCGCGTGCGTTCGATAGTCAATCGCTCCCTGCTCCATGTAGAAAAGCTCAACTTCGGAATGCCAGTGCCAGGGGACGGAATTGCCCGGATAGCGAGCGAATTCTGCGCGTTCGGCAATATAGGGCCAGTCATCGGCGGTCTCGGGAAACGCTTCCTCGCGTCCTCCGCGGTGCAATTCTATGTGATCCATGTTTCGCATGGCATCAGTATAAAGCGCGATGGGCTTAGATTGCTCTTGCCTGTTCGGGGAACGCCTTGTCTAGGGATGCTTGGAGCTTTTCGAACGATGCTCGCAAGTTGAGGTTCTGGTCGGTTGAGCGTTTTGCTTTTGTGGTGGGGGAGTCGAGGAGGCCATTTCTCTGTGTCGGGGGGAAGGAGAAAAGGTCTGCATGTGTTAGGGATGGCTGCTGTGTTGCGTTATTGGAAGAATGCATGCTTATGCGGCCTCCTCGATGTCCACCAAAAGGTTGCGCACGGGGTGTGCTGCTAGGTCCCGTGCGTTGGCAGTATTATGCCGCGGCTGCTGAAAAGAAGCGCTAAAGAAAGGCTTAACCTGGTTTGATGTTACGATGAAACTGCAGTTCAGAGGTATCGAGTAACACTCTTGAAAGGTTTTGAGCTTAAGGGCTTTCTAAGGTTTGTGACGTGGATGTGGCGCGGACGTGCGGAGCGTGTGAATGCTCGCTGTTAGCGCTGCGGCTCTGTGGCGCGCACCTGCTCGATGACCTTTTCCATCGTGGCGTCGATGCGGTCTTTTTTGAGTTCGCATTCCCAGATGGTTATGGGCGTCCAGCCCATTTGAGTGAGCGCTGCCACAGCAGCACGGTCGCGCTCGACGTTGCGACGGAACTTTGCCTCCCAAAACTCAACGTTGCGCTTGGGCTGGCTTGGGTTGCACTTGGGGCAGCGGTGCCAAAAGCAACCGTTGACGAAGATGGCGATCTTGCGGCCGGGGAAGGCGATGTCGGGCTTGCCGGGTACCTTCCATTCCAAACGATAGCCCGTAAGGCCCGCGGCCCGTAGGCGCTGACGTACGAGCAGCTCGGGCTTGGTGTTGGCGCGCTTGTTGCCCTTCATGGACTTTTTGATGGCGGCGCGACGGCGGACCAGTTCGCGCTCGTCAGCGGAGAGGTCCGAGGTATCGATGCCGTCGAGCAGGCCGGGCTTGGGACGCTTCTTGCTGCGGCGCTTAGGTGCGCGCTTGGGCTCGGTGGAGGGCTCGTCGGTCGCGGTGGCGTCGGCGTAGTTGGCAGTGCCGTTGGCCTCAAGCCGATCTTCCCTCAACTCAATCAGAGCATCGATAAGCCCTTTGTCGGCGGGCATCCACTCAACGGTGGCAAGCGAGGTGCGCGGAATCCAGCGGATATCGAGCTGGCGGTCGTGCTTCTGGGGCTCATCGGATTCATCGGCGAGCGAGCAGTAGTAGCACTCCATGGAGAGATGGAAATCGGGGTAGTCGTACTCAACGGTGTAGAAGTCACGCAGGTTGGTGACCTTCACCTGCAGCTCTTCCATGAGCTCGCGGCGCACGGCGTCCTCGGGCGTCTCGCCGCGCATGAGCTTGCCGCCTGGGAACTCCCAAAGTCCCCGCATGTCGCCATAGCCGCGCTGCACGGCAAGCAGCTCGTCAGATCCTTCCTTGCGAATGATCCCAGCGGCAACATGAACAGTCTTCAACAGGAGTCCTCTCTCAACATCAACAAGTGACAGGCTAGCTACCCGTACCTTACACAACGGTAAGGCAAGCGTAAGCCATATCGATGGTAGCCGACTCGGCTCCCTGCGACTATAGATGCCGTAGACTAATCGCAAGAAAGGACTCGGTATGCAAACCACGCACATGGCGACCCCGGTACTGGAGGTCGCGCATCTCGAAAAGGTATATGGAGCGCTGGGCAACGTGACCCGCGCGCTCAACGACGTCAACTTTACCGTCAACCGCGGCGAATTCGTCGGCATCATGGGAGCCTCGGGCTCGGGCAAGTCGACGTTGCTCAACTGCGTGTCGACCATCGATGCCGCCACGAGTGGCGCCATCCGCATCAACGGCCAGGATGTGACGCGCATGAAGCAGGCCAAGCTCTCGCAGTTCCGCCGCGAGGAGCTGGGCTTTATCTTCCAGGATTCCAACCTGCTCGATACGCTCACGGCACGCGAGAACATCGCCCTGCCGCTCACCATCGCCCGCGCAAACTCGGCAGAGATTTCGACCCGCGTGCAGGATGTGGCAGCGCGCCTGTCCATCAGCCAGGTGCTCGACAAGTATCCCTACCAGATGTCCGGTGGTCAGCAGCAGCGCGTTGCCGCGGCTCGCGCGCTCGTCACCGACCCCACTATGATTATGGCCGACGAGCCCACCGGCGCCCTCGACTCCAAAAGCGCTCGTCTGCTGCTCGAGAGCCTGGAGGCCCTGAATCGCCGCCTGCGCGCCACGGTACTCATGGTCACGCACGACAGCTTTGCCGCCAGCTACACGAGCCGTGTGCTGTTTATTCGCGACGGCAAGATCTTCACCGAGCTGCGCCGCGGCGATACCGACCGCCGAGAGTTCTTCGACCGCATTATGGAGGTCGTTGCCATGATGGGCGGTGAGGGCTCCGATGCTCTGTAAACTCGCTTGGGGCAACGTCCGCCGCGCCGGCCGCGATTACCTCGTCTACTTGCTGACGCTCACCCTAGGCGTCACGGTCTTCTATGCCTTTAACACCATCTCGATGCAGGTCGACATCGCCGGAATCGATGAAAAGGGCTTGGCGCAGGTAATGGGCAGCATGCTCGGCGACCTGACGTACTTTTTGGCCGGTGTCATGGCCTTTTTGATGGTGTATGCCAATAACTTCATCATGAAACGCCGCAAAAAGGAGTTTGGCCTGTACCAGGTGCTCGGCATGGGGCGCGGGCGCGTCGCCACGATCATGGCGCTCGAGACCGTGATAGTATCGGTCGTGGCCTTTGTCGTCGGCATTGTGCTGGGTGTGGGACTCTCCCAGCTCATGACGTTCTTTACGGCCTCGCTTTTTAAGACACAGATCGCCAATTTCCACTTCTTTTTCTCGGTGCATGCGTTCAACCTGACCCTTGCCTGCATGCTCGTAATGTTTGTGCTCACGCTACTGCTGAACCTTCGTGCCGTGCGTCGTACCAAACTCATCGAGCTTATGGGTGCCGAGCGTCGCAACGAGAGCATCAAGACACGCAACCCCTGGATCGCGATTGCCATCTTTGCCGTGGGCGTGGTGCTTGTGGGCGTGGCCTATTACCGTCTGCTACGTGATGGGTTCCCGCTAACCGCGACGGACAGCAAGCTGCAAGAGGCCATGAACCAGTTTGGTATTACGACCGCTATGGTTACCGTGGGCACCTTTGCCCTGTTCTGGGGACTCTCGGGCATGCTCATCAAGCTGCTGCAGAGCCTGCGCGGCGTGTATTGGCGCGGCCTCAACATGTTTACCGTGCGCCAGCTTGCGGCCAAGGTCAACACGGTGTGCTTTTCGATGGGCGTCATCGCGATGCTCCTGTTTTTGGCCATCACCTCGGTGACGTGCGGTATGTCGATTGCCAACGTGATGAACGAAAACCTGGAGCGCTATAACCCTGTAGACGTGTCTCAGACGTATGTCTATTACACGCCCGATACGTTCGACTACTACAAAGAGTACGTCAATCCGTCTGATGAAGCCGATCGCATGGTGCCGGCCGATACAACGGTCGATTTGTACCCCGCATGGCACGGCAGGGACAGTTCGGCGGACAACAACGACGAGACCGGCAAGAAGGTCGATATCGCCGATGTTGCCGGTGAGCATGTGCAGATCGATTCGTATCTGAGTTACCCGTTTGGCGGCTCGAATCCTTCGGTGACCCCAAGTGAGATGTGCAAGATCATGGGCGAAAAGCTTCCCAAGGCGTTCGGGGGTAGCAATGCCGATACGATGGGTCTGTTTGTGACGCCGGCGAGCCAGTACAACAAACTGCGTCAGATGATGGGTGAGGAGCCGGTGCACATCGGTCACGACCAGTATCTGCTCACGTGTGATATGGGCGGCGAGCTGGTCGACCTGTACACCAAGTATATGGCTGGTGGCCATGCCCTTACCTTGGGCGGGCATACGCTCAAGCCCGCAACCGATAAGTCGGACGAAGATACGGCGGCCATCGCCAACTCGGCGATGGGCAGTAATCCGGGTACCGTCGTCGTTGCCGACGAGCTGTTGTCCCAACTTAATCTGCAGCCGTATTCCAGTAGCCTGCTCGTTAACTACAAACAGGGGATGGATACGACCGAGGCAGACGAGAGCATTAAATACACTCTGCTCGACGATCTGCTCGTTGACGGCAAGAAGCCGGGGTCGTGGGGAACCTTCATCACACGCTCCGAGATGTACACGCAAGCAGCGCAAATGAACGGTCTTATTAGCTACCTAGCCATCTACATCGGCTTTGTATTGGTCGTTGCATGCGCGGCGATTCTGTCGATCCAGCAACTCTCCAACGTGGCCGATGGCAGCCGCAGCTATCGTGTGCTGGCACAGATCGGCTGCGACGACCGCCAGATTCGCCATTCGGTGATGGCGCAGCAAGCGGTATTCTTCCTGTTCCCGCTGGCAGTGGGCCTAGCGCACTCCTTTGTGGCACTTAAGGTGATCATCGAGCTGGTGAGCATATTCGGAAATATGAGCATCGGCGGCACCGTGGGCCTCACCTGTGCGATCTTCCTGGCAGCCTATGGTGGCTACTTCCTGGTGACGTACCTCATGAGCGCCGGCATGGTACAAGCTGCCATCGCCACCCGCTACAGCGAGTAGCAGACGGGCAAAACCGTCGCAAAACCAACGCAAACAACCGCCGCGGAGGGAGTCGGCCCCCTTCCGCGGCGGTTTTTTGCCTTTCCGGTACGCCTCAGATGCAAGTGAGTAGACTTTTTTGGATCTGCCGAGCACATCGCGACAAATGCTCGGTAAAACCGCAGGTCAGCGCTGTGGCGATTTGGGGTGTGCTCGGCTTCCTGCAAGAAGTCTACTCACTTGGTTTTTGCTGCTAGAAGACCGCCGCGAGGGAAGGCAACTCCCTCGCAGCGGCCGACGTTTGTCCAGATAAAACCTGCCAAAATAAACCTGTCCCTTTTTGGCAGGTTATCGCTTCCAAAAGTGGAGGATCAACGTCGTGCGGTTTTGCTGCTCGGTTTTGACCAGGATGTTGTGGATGTGGGTCTTGACGGTGCCCACGGCAAGGAATAGCTCGTCAGCGATCTCTTGGTTCGATTTGCCCAGCACAACCAGACGCATAACTTCGGTCTCACGGTTGGAGAGCTTGTAGGCGTTGCGATAGAAGGGCATCTGCTCTTCGATGTGTCGATCAAGATCGCTGACGTTCTTTTCCTCGGGTGCCTCCTGCATGCGGATTGAAAGCACGTGGTAGGAGTAGATGATCAGCAGAATCGCAAAGTAGCAGGCAAAGACGTTTTCGCTAAAGTTGCGCTCGGACAGATATAGTTGCAGCCAAGAGGGCGCCAGACTCATGGGGACAATCAGAATGTTGTAGAAATCCTCGGCAACGATGCAACCGACCAGAATAGCGCCGATAATCAGGTGCTTTTGTTGGTTGTTGACACGTGCCTTCAGCTCGACTTGTGTGCTCTTGCGTGCCGTCCAAAAGATATATAGCCCCACGAAAACAAGGAATACCTGACGCATCGTGTAGTAGAGCCATTGATGAATGGGGCCGTAGGGGACAGCGACGATAATCAGCGACTCGCACAGCAAAAACGTTAAGACGGGGATAGCGAACTGCTTTTTAGAATGTTTGTCGAGCAAGTCCATGGCAATCAGCCAAATAAAAGCCTGCGAAGCGGTCGCCACAAGGGTCCGCAACACAGGCATGGTAATGGAGTAATAGTCGTTGGCCGGAAAACTCTGGTTTTGCAGCGTGTATTCAAAAAAGAAAATCTCGGTCATCTCGATGGCATAGCAGATAAATACGCCGCTGCCATAGACAAAGAAGCGTCGACGAGATGAGGCATAGGCGGCAAGCGAAAGCACTGCCGTCACAATACAGATCACGAGTATTGCTAGGGTATAGAAGAACATCAGAGTGTTCATCTGTCACCGTCCCATCTCATTTAATCTATGGCCGAGCTCTGTATACCTTGTGGGATATAGACGTCTCAACCCTTCGTTTCATTGCGGATTAGGCGCCGAGATACAGCATAGCCGTATACCGTTCGCGGTTCTAGATGGTAAACCCCCTGTAAACTCTTGACCTGCGGGTTTATATTGGTTTAGAGGGGATGTAACTCCGTGAACGGTCTTTAATCCCGAATAAACTAGGTAAAAATTGCATACGGGTGAATGATGGTCTTGTCAACACGAGGCGTGATGTTCGAGCGCCTCATAGTAATAGTCGGCAAGACCGGCGGAAAGGAAATCGACATGGCACTGCCTAAGGATTTCATCGACACCAACGACTTCACCAAAGAGCAGATCCTGGCTATCGAGGATCTTGGCCTGGCAATGAAGAAGGCCATCAAGGTTGACGGTTATTATCCGCACCTGCTCCGCAACAAGAGCCTTGGCATGATCTTCCAGCAGGTTTCCACCCGCACCCGTCTTTCCTTCGAGACCGCTATGACCGACCTCGGCGGCCATGCTCAGTTCTATGGCCCTGGCACCATCCAGCTCGGCGGTCACGAGTCCCTGGGCGACACCGCTCGCGTTATGGGCTCGCTGCTCGACATCATGATGGCTCGCGTTGACCGTCACAAGGACGTCGTCGGCCTCGCCGAGGGCTCCGCTGTGCCCGTCATCAACGGCATGTCCGAGTTCAACCATCCCACGCAGGAGATGGGCGACCTCATGACCATGCTCGAGAACCTCCCCGAGGGCAAGAAGATCGAGGACTGCACCCTGGCCTTCATCGGCGACGCCACCCAGGTCTGCGTCTCCCTCATGTTCATCGCTTCCAAGGTCGGCATGAAGTTTGTCCAGTTTGGACCTAAGGGCCACCAGATCCCCGACGGCGGCCTGCACGTTGGCACCGTCGAGGAGCGCGCCGAGTTCGGCAAGCAGATGATGGCCATCGCCGAGGAGAACTGCAAGGTCTCCGGCGGCTCGGTCGTCATCTCCGACGACATCGAGTGCATCAAGGGCGCCGACTTCATCTACACCGACGTGTGGTATGGCCTGTACGACGAGGAGGTCTCGGGCGAGAACTACATGGACGTGTTCTATCCCAAGTATCAGGTCACCATGGACATGATGAACTTCGCCGGCGCAGGCTCCAAGTTCATGCACTGCCTGCCGGCCACCCGCAACGAGGAGGTCGTCGACGAGGTCATGGACGATCCCGAGCGCTCCCTGTGCTGGGTCGAGGCCGAGAACCGCAAGCACTCCATCCGTGCTCTCCTTGCCGCCCTGGGCAAGCGCACCCCGCTCAACGACGAGGGTGTCGAGTACTCCGCCAAGGCTGAGCTCCACGCCGCTCTCGAAGCTCTCGAGCAGCTCTAAGCCTTAAGCCTGCTAAACGCACGTTTGCGGGCGGCGGATGCTCGTCTCCTGTCGCCCGCTCACCGAGGCCCAAGCAATTGCCTTAATACCTTAGGGCCTCGGATCTGTCCAAGACTGAGCGAAGGAGCTCATCATGAGCGACGGAAAGAAAAAGCTTTCCTTTTTGACGGTCATTTCGACCATCATCTGCGTCGTCTTCGTTTGCGAGGCCGCCGCTCCTGCTGCTGCCATTGGCAACCAGCAGTTCTTCTGGTGGATCTTCCTGATCCTGACCTTCCTGCTTCCCTACGGCATGGTTGTTGCCGAGCTCGGTACCACCTATGACGGCGAGGGCGGCATTTACGACTGGGTACGCGATGGCCTGGGCGACAAATGGGGCGCCCGCATCTCGTATTACTACTGGGTCAACTACCCGCTGTGGATCGCCTCGCTGGCTACCATGTTCCCCGACATTTTGGGCATGGTCTTTGGCGTCGAGTTCAACTTGATCGCCAAGATGGGTATCGATCTTGCCTTTGTGTGGATCGTCTACCTCATGGGCCGCTCCAAGGCGGCCGACTCCGAGTGGGTCCTTAACGGCGGCGCCATCATCAAGGTCGCCGTCGCCGTTATCGTTGGCGCTTTGGGCATTTGGTATGCCATGGAGAACGGTTTTGCGAACGACATGTCCGCTGCCACCTTCCTGCCCGAGCTCACCAACACCAACGCTCTCGGCTACCTGTCGATCATCATCTTTAACTTCATGGGCTTCGAGGTCATCTGCACCATGACCGACGACATGGCCGATCCCGCTCGCGATATCCCCAAGGCTATCATCGTCGGTGGCCTGTCCATCGCCGTGATCTACCTGTTCGCTGGCTTTGGCATCGGCGCTGCGGTGCCGGCCGATTCCATCGACCCCGACTACGGCATGATCGTCGCAGTCCAGACCATGGTGGGCGACTCCATGATCTTCAAGGTCATCTGCATTGCCTTCCTGATCACCCTGTTCGCCAACATGGCTGCCTGGTCCTTCGGCGTCAACTCTGTTGCTCGCTATGCTGCCGAGCACGGCAACATGCCCAAGGTCTTCGCCTCGATGATCTCGGATGACGACATGCCCAACGGCGCCAACCTGGTCAACGCCATCGTTGCCTCCCTGGTGCTGTGCCTGCAGCTCGTGCCCATCGACGCCATCTCCAACGGTGTCTTCTGGATGCTCTTCGGCACCTCCGTCGTCTTCCTGCTGCTCACCTATATCCCGATGTTCCCGGCGTTCCTCAACCTTCGTAAGAACGACCCCAACCGCGAGCGCATCTTCACGTTCCCGTTTAAGGGTGCCATGATGAAGGTCATGCTGGCCATCCCTTGCATCGAGCTGATCCTGGCCATCGTTGCAACGCTGATTCCGTTCTCAGTCGATGAGATTGGCGATAAGGTCCCGATGATCGTTATCTTCATCGTGCTTTTGCTTATTGGCGAGGTTGTCCGCGTCGTCAGTGCTAAGGGTCGCGAGACCGAGTACAAGGGTCTCACCCCCGAGCTGGCTGCTCAGCGCCTGGCTGAGGAGGCTGCCGAGGCCGAGGAGAACTAAAGCACCCGGATTCGGGGCTCCAACCCTCCTCGCGTACCAAAGTACGCTTCGTCGGGCTTGTCGCTCCCGACTCCGGGCACTCTAGCCTCTTCGGGGGCGTGCCCAAAGCGACAAATTTGCTAACCATTCCCTGGGGCGGGTGCGAGCGATAGCTCCGGTAACCACCGCCCGCCCCAATTTCTCTTTCGTATCCTTCGTGCGTATGTCTCCGCGCACTTGGCTACGTCGTCGCTCGCCGGTGCGACTCCGTGAAAACCGGTACCGGGCGCCCCGACCTTTGCCGGGGAACGGGCGCCTACCATCTCTTGGTTTTAGGCTGCGGGTAACCCGCCCGCAGCAAGCGATCGTTCGATTTGGAGGAAATCTTATGCGTACGATCACCGAGTCCGAGTCCACCCCCAAGGCCGACGGCTTCTTTATGCCCGCTGAGTTCGCCCCGCAGGATCGCGTGTGGATGGGCTGGCCCCACCGCACCGACACCTGGGCCCACGGCGCCAAGCCGGCTCAGAAGCAGTATGCCGCCATCGCCCGCGCCATCGCCGAGTTCACCCCGGTTACCATGTGCGCCAACCAGGTCGACTATGCCAACTGCAAGGCCGTCTTCGAGGAGGACGAGAACGTCACCGTCATCGAGATGACCACCGACGACGCCTGGTTCCGCGACACCGCCGCCACCTACGTCATCAACGGCAAGGGTGAGAAGCGCGCCAACCACTGGCACTTCAACGCCTACGGCGGTCTCGTCGACGGCCTCTATTTCCCGTGGGACAAGGACGAGCAGATCGCCCTTAAGATGGCTGAGCTCTCCGGCTGCCGTCGCTATCGTCCCGATGACATGATTCTCGAGGGCGGCTCCATCACCGTCGACGGCGAGGGCACCCTTGTCGTGACCGACCAGTGCCTGCTTTCCCCGGGCCGCACCTGCTCTGCGGTTCTGGAGGAGGAAGAGGATCCCGAGTCCATCTGGCCCAAGTACCACAAGAAGTTTGAGCCCTGGAGTGAGGAGCTTCGTGCCTACATGGACGAGCACCTCAAGGATTACCTGGGTGTCGAGAAGGTCATCTGGGTCAAGGAGGGCATCGACCCCGAGGAGACCAACGGCCACATCGATGACGTCGCTACGTTCATCGCCCCGGGCGTCATGGCCTGCATCTGGACCGACGATCCCGAGTATCCGTTCTACGAGCAGTGCCACGCTGCCTACGAGACCCTCTCCAACGCCGTTGACGCTAAGGGCCGCAAGATGAAGGTCTACAAGCTCTGCATGCCCGTGAACCCGCTGTTCATGGACCAGGCTTCCTGCGACACCATCGACGCCGACGAGAACGCCGAGCCGCGCGTCCCCGACGAGCCGCTGATCGCCTCTTACATGAACTACCTGGTCACCAACCACGGCGTTATCGTCCCGCAGTACGGCGACGAGAACGACCAGCTGGCCGTCGACACGCTCCAGAAGATCTACGACGAGGTCTGGGGCGAGGGCGTCTACAAGTGCGTCGGCGTTCAGTCCGAGCAGGTCGTCTTCGGTGGCGGCAACATCCACTGCATTACTCAGCAGGAGCCGTCCGCTTAATCGTCTGACTTTCCGAGGCACCCCATCTCGCCGCTCAAACCGTCGCTCGCGTACCAAAGTACGCTTCGCTCCTCTTTCGCGGCGACCTGGGGCACCTCGAAAACCCAGCCGATCAATCGGACAATCGGCGAATCGAACCATCTTGGGGCATTGATGGTCGGCTTGCCCGATGTCTTGGTCGGTTGGGTTTTCTTTGGGCACTCCGTTGCCTCCACTTCGGAGTGCCCTTTTCTTTGATTGAGTACGCGTCTGGCCTGGGATTTTTTGCGGGTTAGGCCAATTGTTCGCTTGAATTTCCCAGGTCAGACGCGTCTTCAATTGCCGAAAGTTATCGGTCGTGAACGCGACCGTTTTGATCGGAGTATCTATGTACCAGCGTATCGTTATCTACACGCGCCTGTTCCGCGAGCGTTGGTCCAACAATTGCATCCTCTCTTCTCTTTGGGATGGCACCTGCACCGGTGACGCGGCCTGCAACCCTACCTTGGGCTGCGCCTTCGGTACAGATGCCATCCTTTTTGCTGTAGGGGGAGCGTGTCGTGGCAGGTAAAAAGTTCTCCCTGTTCGAGGTCATCCTCTCGGTTATCTGCGTTGTCTTTACCATCGAGGCGGCCGCTCCGGCATCTGCCATGGGTAACGTGCAGTTCTTCTGGTGGATCTTCCTCATCATTACGTTTTTGCTTCCCTATGGCCTGGTGGTGGCCGAGCTCGGTACGGCGTTTGATTCCGAGGGCGGCCTGTACGATTGGGTTCGCCTGGGCTTGGGCGACCGTTGGGGCGCCCGCTGCTCTTGGTGCTACTGGGTTAACTTTCCGCTGTGGGTGGCAAGTATCGCCTGCATGTTCCCCAGTGTCATTAATGCGGTGTGGGGTATCGAGTTTTCACTCGGGATCCGAATCGCCATCGAGATTGTCTTTGTGTGGGGCGTCACGGTCATGGCAATGCAGCCGGTGGCCGAGGCAGATTGGGTCATGGACGGCGGCGCCGTCATCAAGGTGCTCATTACCGCTGTGGTGGGAATCGTCGGCATTTGGTTTGCCTGCAATAACGGCTTTGCCAACGACATGTCGTTTAAGACCTTCATTCCAGATCTGGGCGACACCAATTCGTTGACGTACCTATCGATTATCCTGTTCAACTTTATGGGCTTCGAAGTGGTCGCGACCTTTGCCAGCACGATGAAGAACCCGTCGCGTGATATCCCCAAGGCGGTTATTGCCGGTGGCGTGGCCATTGCGGCGATCTACATCATCTGTGGCATTGGCATTGGAGCCGCGGTTCCCACCGAGCAGCTTTCACTCGATTCGGGCATTGTGGACGCAGTCGCCGCTATGGTGGGGCGCACCCACCCGCTGACGATGGTCGTGGGCGTGGCCTTTTTGGTGACGCTGTTCGCCAATATGATCTGCTGGAGCTTTGGCGTCAACAACGTAGCGAGCTATGCCGCGCGCCATGGCAACATGCCGCGTCCCTTTGCGTTGGTGTCCAAAAAGACCGGCATGCCCAACGGCTCGGCGCTCATTAACGGCTGTTTTGCCAGTCTGATGCTGCTGCTCCAGATTCCGCTGGGTGAGGGTT
Source organism: Collinsella sp. TF12-2AT (assembly GCF_003436735.1). Classification (NCBI taxonomy): domain Bacteria; kingdom Bacillati; phylum Actinomycetota; class Coriobacteriia; order Coriobacteriales; family Coriobacteriaceae; genus Collinsella; species Collinsella sp. TF12-2AT. The sequence continues at coordinate 134,684 of NZ_QSQK01000004.1, forward strand.
CCGACGTCTTTTGGGTTTTCTTCTCGATGAACGTCGTCTTTCTGCTCATGAGCTATATCCCCATGTTCCCAGCGTTTTGGCGTCTGCGCAAGCACGATAATCGTTCGCGTGTGTTCCGTGCGCCTTTCGAGGGCAAGGTGCTCGCGGTGGCGCTTGCGATGCCGGTGGTAGAGCTCGTGCTTTCCATTGTTGCGACAATCGTGCCGCTTAACAGCTCGCCCGCCGAGATGTCAAAGTTGCCGATCCTCATGGGTGTGGTGATCGGCGTGTTGCTGGGCGAGGTTTCGCGCCTCATATCGCGCCGCGGCCGCAGCATCGACAATCCCGGCGTTGGCGCATAGGGGTCAGGTTATTTTGCACCAAAACAGTAGCGCCGCGAGTTACGCAGCGCTTGGTGCATCTTGGATTACTGTTCGCGGTGCTCGGGATCGGAAACGAGCTTAGGCGCAAAGTAGGGGACGTGGCCCAGGTACGGGCGGCTGTCCGAACGCTCCTCGGCGATGCAGGGGACCTCATCGTAAGTAAGTGAGTCGCTCAGGTGGGCGATGGCCTTGGCGGCAGGAGCGACGAGCATCTTGAGCGGTGCGATAGGCGCCATGGCATCTCCTTTCCTGTATGCGACCCGTGCTTTGGCGCGAATGTATATGCCGCAAGTCTAGCATCCCGCCCAGGAGAGCTTCAAACCACCACAAAGGGGACAGGCACCTTTGTGGTGGTTTTGGCGTTTGCCCAGATGAAACCCGCCAAAATGAACCGGTCACCAGGAGAGGAAATGGCGTTGGGCGAGAATTTGGTTTGTTAAATAGGGTCCCGACCTGGGCTACTTATAGATTGTGGAAAACTCTATTGTCAGATTATGGCGAATGCTGCTGTAGGATTATGACATGCGCTACTACAGCCTATGGCAACGTACCTCATGAGCGCCGGCATGGTGCGAGTTGCCATCGCCACTCGCTACAGCGAGTAGCAGGCGGGCAAAACCACCGCAAAGCCGTCGCAAAACCGCGATGAACAACCGCCGCGAAGGGGGACGGGCCCCTTTCGCGGCGGTTTTTTGCCTGCCTGGTGCGTCTCGGATGCAAGTGAGTAGACTTTTTGGGATCTGCCGAGCACATCGCGACAAACGCTCGATAAAACCGCAGGCCAGAGCTGCGGCGTTTTGGGGTGTGCTCGGGATCCCGCCAAAAGCCTACTCACTTGGTTTTCACGGTTAGTAAACCGCCGCGAGGGAAAGCAGCTCCCCCGCGGCGGTCTTAACGTTCGCCCAGATAAAACCTGTCACCACAAGGGGGATGGGCGCCTTTTGTGGTGGTTTTGGTACTTGCTTAGCGGGTTAGCCCTGCGTGTCGCCTCCGTACATGTAGACGATAAAACCGTCGCCGGTGTCTTGACTGTGATCCTCCAGGATGCGCTTCATGTTGAGGTGCTCGTAGAACTGCCAGTCGGAGTTGCAGTCGCTCATCAGGAAGAACTTGGTGCAGCCTGCCTTGGCGAGCTCGGCGCGCGCAAGGTCGATAAGCGCGCGGCCGAGCCCCTTGCCCTGCCACTCGGGCACGATGATGGTCAGGTTGAGCTGGCCCTGGGCATACTCGTTGCCTGTGGCGGCAAAGCGATCCGCCGTGGCCTTTTCGCGACTGTCGCCGAAGAGCGAGCCCTCGAGCTTGGCGTCGGCAGCCTTTGCCATTTCGGTTGCCTGGGCGAGCATCTCGTTGTAGCAGGACTCCCACGTGGGGTTGGTGCGCGGCTTGCCGTCCTCGAAGATGCCGATGCAGCAGGCGGCGATAATGCGGCCCTCGGCCTCGGCGACAAGCGCGATAGGTGAGCGTTGCAGCTGCATAGCGATGTTAAAGCGCGCGCAGAAATCGGCAGCTTCGACGTCGCCGCGGTTGCGCAGCGTGTTGCACCACAGCTGGTTGTAGATGGCGGCGATGCCGGTCAGGTCGTCGAGCGTGGCGGCGCGCAGGGTTACGTTGTCAAGGCTCATGAAGGCTCCTTCCAAGTTGGGTCAGGCCACCTCTGAGTGTGACATGGACGCAGGGCGGCCGCATCAATCATTCGGCAGGCGAGCCCCGATCCCTCGGGGACGGAGGAAAAGGGGTCACGAGTGAGGATTTTCGGACGCTTGCCCGACGAGAGTGGATAATCTCCCACTTTGAGCGCGAACATGGGCCAAAAACGGGAGATTATCCACTCTCGTGGTGAGCGGGCCCTTGTGTCGATTCATTCCCTTTTTAGTAGGCTGTGCTTGCACTTTAGCGTGCGACAGCGGATAATGCCGAGCACTCGACAATACGCTTTTTGCTCTCTCTATAGATTGAGGAGGCCCCTATGGCCATGGATTTCAAACGCAGGCTGCCGATCCCCATGGAGATCCGCGAGGAAATGCCGCTTTCCGCCGAGCTTACCGCTAAGAAGCAGGCATTCGACGCCGAGGTCGCCAAGGTCTTTACCGGCGAGGACGCGCGCAAGGTGCTCATCATCGGCCCATGCTCTGCCGATCGGGAGGATTCGGTCCTCGAGTACATGAACCGCCTGGCCAAAACCGCCGAGGAGGTCAAGGACAAGCTCATCATCATCCCGCGTGTCTACACCAACAAGCCGCGCACCAAGGGTACCGGCTACAAGGGTCTACTGCACAATCCCGACCCCGAGGCGCCCGATGACCTGCTCGAGGGCGTCAAGGCCATTCGCCACATGCACCTGCGCGTCATCGAGGAGACCGGCTTCTTTACCGCCGACGAGATGCTCTACCCCTCTAACTATCAGTACCTTGTCGATCTGCTGAGCTACGTCGCTGTGGGCGCGCGCTCGGTCGAGAACCAGGAGCATCGCCTGGTGTCGAGTGGCATTTCGGTGCCGGTGGGTATGAAGAACCCCACTGCCGGTTCCACCACCGTCATGCTCAATTCCATCTACGCCGCCCAGGCGCATCAGAGCTTTATCTTCCGCAACTGGGAGGTCGAGTGCGACGGCAATCCGCTCGCGCACGCCGTTATGCGTGGCTACATCGGTCTCGATGGGCGCACCTACCCCAACTACCACTACGAGCACCTCGAGCGCCTGGCCGAGCGCTATACCGAGCACGCCGGCTATGCCAATCCGGCAGCGGTCATCGACTGCAACCACGACAACTCGGGCAAGCGTCCGCTGGAGCAGTATCGCATTTGCAAGGAGGTGCTCGACAGCTGCCGCCGCAACGAAGCCATTTCAAGGCTGGTCAAGGGCTTTATGATCGAGTCCTACCTTGAGGACGGCAACCAGCCGGTCGACGGCGGTGTCTTTGGCAAGTCGATCACCGATCCGTGCCTGGGCTGGGAAAAGACCGACTACCTCATTCACGAGATCGCGGAGCGGGTTTAGTTACGCGGGTTTTCGCTGACTCTGCCAAGACATCGGCGGTCCCGTTGCTGCCGGGCACTCATTGGGGACAGACTTAAATGAGTGCTCGCAGAATGAGAGTGGATAATCTCCCGTTTTTAAGTAGTCGTTGGACGTTCTTGTTTGACTGGTCGTTTAAGAACGTCCCCAATGACTACCCTGTTGGCCTTTTCCAGGCCCTGTGGGCAAAAAATGGCAAATATGAGTACTGTTGCTATCGTAGTGTCATATTGCCGGCATAAGATAATAGACATAACAGAAAATATGTTCATTAACCTTAACACATATAAGCCCGCTATAGAACTATTTGAGTAATTTAGGGGCGCTTGCAAGCCGTGCGGGCAGCATATGGGGCTGTTTTGGCTGTTACTAAAAAGGTAACAGTACTCATATTTGCCATTTTTTGCCCACAGGGGCTGGAAAGGACCGTCAATTCGGCTCCAGGGGATGCGGCCCAAGGGCCGCAGAACGAAAAATGGGGGCGCTGGTTGTCCTGCGCCCCCATTCTTTGGGTATTGCGGTTGTTTGCCGCCGGTTTTACGCCGCCTCGTCGAACTGCGAGTTGTACAGGTCGGCGTAGAAGCCGCCCTGGGCGAGCAGTTCGTCGTGTGTGCCCTTCTCGACGATGTCGCCGTCGCGAATCACCAAGATTACGTCGGCGTTGCGGATTGTGGACAGGCGGTGCGCGATGACAAAGCTCGTGCGGCCCTGCATCAGCGCATCCATGGCGCGCTGAATAAGCTCCTCGGTGCGGGTGTCCACGTTGGAAGTCGCCTCGTCTAGAATCAGCGCCGGGCGGTCGGCCAAAATGGCACGGGCGATGGTCACGAGCTGGCGCTGACCCTGCGACAGGTTAGTGCCCTCCTCGTTGATCATAAAGTCGTAGCCACCGGCGAGCGTATGGATAAAGTGGTCGCAGCGTGCGGCGCGTGCGGCGGCCTCGACCTCGGCGTCGGTCGCATCGGGGCGTCCGTAGCGGATGTTCTCGCGGATGGTGCCGTTAAACAGCCAGGTGTCCTGCAGCACCATGGCAAACTCGCCGCGCAGCGCCGCGCGGTCCCAGTCGCGCACGTCGACGCCTTCGACGCGCAGCGAACCGCCGTCCACGTCGTAAAAGCGCTGCAGCAGCTTAATGAGCGTGGTCTTGCCGGCGCCGGTGGGGCCGACGATGGCAATGGTTTGGCCGGGCTGCGCCTCGCAGCTAAAGTCGTGGATGATGGTCTTGTCGGGCGTGTAGCCAAACTTGACATGGTCGAACTCCACGTGGCCGGGGCGCTTTTCGGGAATCTGCGCGTCGGCCTTTTGCTCCTCCTCGGGCGCGGCCAGGAACTCAAAGACGCGCTCGGTGGCAGCGGCCATCGACTGCATCGTATTGCTCACGTTGCCCAGTTGCTGTACGGGTTGCGTAAAGTTGCGAACGTACTGGATAAAGCTCTGGATGTCGCCGGGCGTGGCATTGCCGGTCAACGCGAGCTGTGCGCCCACCACGACGACGCCCACATAGCCCATGTTGCCCACCAGGCTCATAAGCGGCATCATCAGGCCCGACAGGAACTGCGAACGCCAGCCGCTAATAAAGAGTCGGTCGTTTTGACGGTCGAACTCCTCGATCGAGGCCTCGGCGCGGTCGAACACCTGAATGACGTTCTGGCCGGCAAAGTCCTCCTCGATAATGCCGTTGACGGCGCCCAGAACCTGCTGTTGCTCGCGGAAGTACGGCTGCGAGAAGTGAATCATCACGACCAGGATTATCGCGGCGGCCGGCAGCGTGAGCACGGTGACGCCGGTGAGCGGCAGGCTGATCGACAGCATCATGACGAGGACGCCGATAATCTGCGTCACCGACGTGATGAGCTGCGTCACGCTCTGGTTGAGCGACTGGCCCAGCGTATCGACGTCGTTAGTGATGCGGCTGAGCACGTCGCCCTTGCTGTGTCCGTTAAAGTAGCTCATCGGAACGACGGCGATCTTGGCGGCGATCTCCTTGCGCATGCGATAGCAGATCTTTTGCGTGACGCCGGTCATGAGCCAGCCTTGGATCAGGCTGCAAACAGAGCTCGCCAGATACAGGCAGAGCAAAAAGCCGAGCGTCTTGGCGATCCAGTCAAAGTCAACGTCGCCGGTGCCGTTGACCTTGGCAACCAGACCCTCGAATAGCTTGGTGGTGACCTGGCCGAGTACCTTGGGTCCCACGATATTAAAGACGACCGAGCACACGGCAAAGGCGACGGCGGCAAACACGGCAATCTTGTGCTGGCCGATATAGCCGAGCAGCTGCCTCATGGTGCCCTTAAAGTCCTTGGCCTTTTCGCCGCGACGCATGCCGCCCATGCGGCCCATGGGTCCACGCTGGCGGGTGGGCTTGGGAATCTGAGTCTTGGTTTCGTCTGCCATTAGCGCTCGCCTCCTTCCATAACGGCTTCAATCTCTTCTTGGGTAAGCCCCAGCTCCTCGGCGGAAAGCTGTGACTGTGCGATCTCCAGGTACGCCGGGCAGCTGTGCAGCAGCTCCTCGTGCGTACCGGTGCCCACCACGTGGCCGTCGTCGAGCACGATGATCTGGTCGGCGTGCATGATGGTCGCGATGCGCTGGGCCACGACCACGAGTGCGGCGTCGGTAACGTTTTTGGCCAGCTCCTCGCGCAGGCGAGCGTCGGTCTTGTAGTCGAGTGCGCTAAACGAGTCATCGAACACCACGACCTCGGGCTTTTTGGCCAACGCGCGGGCGATGGCCAGACGCTGGCGCTGACCGCCCGAGACATTGGAGCCGCCCTGACTGATGGGGGAGTCGTAGCCGCCCTCGCGCTCGGCGATAAAGTCCTCGGCTTGGGCGATGCGTGCCGCCCGGTGCATGTCATCATCGCTCACCATGTCGCCGGCAAATTTAAGGTTGCTCTCGACGGTGCCCGAGAACAGGCGACCCTGCTGCGGGATGTAACCAATGCGGCGGCGCAGCTCGGAAAGGGTCATGTCACGCACGTCGATACCATCGAGCGAAATGCTGCCACCCGTGACGTCGTACAGGCGCGGAATCAGCTGCACGAGCGTGGACTTGCCCGAGCCCGTGGAGCCAATGATGCCGAGCATCTGACCGGCGTGCGTGGTGAAGTTCACGCCGCTGATGACGTCGGCGCGGGCAGCGGGATACTGGAAGCTCACGTCACGGAAGGTGAGCTCACCGCGCGGCGCGCTGGCAGCAGGCAGTTTGGGCGAGGCAGGGTCGTTGATGCTCGTGGGGCAAGTGATGACCTCTTCCACGCGCTCGACCGCGACCTCGGCGCGGGGCAGGATGACCGAAACCATGGTGAGGATCATAAACGCCATGACGATTTGCATGGTGTAGGAGATAAACGCCATCATGTTGCCGACCTGCATCACGCCGTCGGACACGCCCTGCGCGCCAAACCAGACGATAAGCACGGTGATGCAGTTCATGACGAGCATCATGAGCGGCATCATAAAGCTCATGGCGCGGTTGGTGTAGAGCTGCGTGGTCATCAGGTCGAGGGACGCCTGGTCAAAGCGCTCGAGCTCATGTTCCTCGCGGTTGAACGAGCGGATGGGCATAAGACCGTCGAGCAGCTCGCGGGCGGTAAGGTTCACCCGGTCCACAAAGCTCTGCATCTTTTTGAACTTGGGCATGGTGAGACCCATAAGCACGCCGACGACGGCCGAGACCGCGATGATGGCCACGGCGATGGTCCACTCCAGGCCGGTATGGTTGGCCAGGACGCGCGTGACGGCGACGATGCCCATGACGGGGGCCATCAGACACATGCGGATAAACAGGGTTGCGGCCATCTGGATCTGCTGAATGTCGTTGGTGCAGCGGGTGATGAGCGAGGCCTGGCTAAACTTGCCCACCTCGGCCGGCGAGAAGTGCATAACCTTGTTGAAGGTCTCGCGGCGCAGGTCGCGGGCGATGGAGCAGGCGGTGCGCGAAGCCACGGCGCCGGTCAGGATGGTGGCGACGAGCGACACGAGGCACAGCCCAAACATCGTGGTCGCCATGCGGCCCAGGTAGGCGTTCTGCACGTCGGCGGGGTCGATGCCTTGCGCTTTGTACTCTTCTTGTACGTAGGTCACGGCGCGCTGGGTGACGATGGACCCCGACATGGAGCCCATTTTATCTGCCATTTCGTTGGCGCTTTCGACGAGCTTGCTTTGGTCTACCAGACCGCCTTCGATGCCCAGACGCAGGCTCTTCATGGTGATCTTACCGCCGTCTGCATCAATCTGCTTTTGCATGTTCTGGGCCGCCGTGGCCTTCTGCTGCATCTCGGCGAGCTGCTCGGGCGTCATCGCCGCCATTTGCTCGGGCGTGGGCATGGCCTGAGCGGCGTCGCTGTCTTTCTCGCTGGACGTGCCGGTCATGTCGCCCATGGAGTCGGCGTCGATGCCTTGGTTGAGCGAAAGGACGACGGTCTCGGGCAGGCTCATAATGTCGGCGAGCTTGCTGCCGTCGGCGCGCTCGTCCTCGGTGCCATTGTACGTGCGAATCCCGTTTTTGTCTGCCTTGCCAAACGCAGCCTCTACCGTCTTGGCGTCTTTGGCGCTCATAAAGAGTTCGAGGTCGTCGAGCGATTCGGAGCGGATGGTGTCGGGCACGGGCGAGGCGATGCCGCCTTGCTGCACGCCCACGTCGACGATGTCGCTCATATAGGTAGGCAGCGCCAGATCGGCGTTGCAGCTGATTACGATAAGTACGATAGCTGCGAACAGTGCCAGGACATGCTTTTTAAAGAGCTTGAGAATCCTCACTCGGCATCTCTCCTTTCTTGGTTGCGGTCGATAATTTCGTTGGCACGTCTTAGAAGGCGCACCATCTCTTGGGTATCTGTTTCGCCGAACTGCTCAAGGAAGGCCGCGGTGCGGTCCTCGAATTCCCGACGCTTGATCTCGAGATCATGGAATCCCTTGTCGGTCACCGTGACGTGTACGCGACGACGGTCGGTCTTTGAGTGCTCACGCTCAACCCAGCCCTTGGCTTCGAGAGCGCGTAGGATATTGGCGATGCGGGCGCTCGAGACCCAGGCACGATTGGCGAGTTCGCTCGGCGTGAGCGAGCCGCCAGCGAGCATGAGAGCGCGCATGACGGCCATCTCGCCGCCGAGAGCTTTGTCCGCAAAGCGCGAAATGCGCTGATGCATGCTGCCAAACTCAGTTAAGAGTTGACGCCCAAGCTCATGGAAATCGGTATCTTCCACCGAAAACCCCTAACACTAGAAACTATTTTCGGTGAAAGATGATACCCGCATATTCGGGCCTCATGCAGTGGGCAATATAAAGAGCGCATAAAGAGTTAAAAAATTCAATTGCTGAAGCGTTTCAAAGAACTACTATGCCCGCGGTTAGGCGAGGGGTTGTCACCACCATGACGACTGGGACTCATTTATCGCCACGTGCGATGCTCCAACTTCCCGCAAGGAGACACCTGAATCAAGGGGGTTGGAGTCATGGCATTTGACTTCACGGGCAAAACCGCGATCGTTACCGGCGGCACTCAGGGCATTGGCCTCGAGATCGCCAAGGGCATCGTCGCGGGCGGCGGACACGTCGCGCTCATCGCAAGGAACGCTGCCAAGGGCGAGGCCGCTGTGGTCGAGCTTGGCGAGGGCAACAAGTTCTATCAGCTCGATGTTGCCGATGCGCCCAAGGCGCGTGAGACCGTCGAGCAGATTTTTACGGACCTGCCGCAAACCAACATCCTGATCAACTGTGCTGGCGTCATCAGCACCAAGAAGTTCGACGAGATCGATGACACCGAGTGGCGTCGTACCATCGACATCAACCTCAACGGTACCTTCACTATGATGAATGCTGTGTACCCGCACTTTAAGGCGGCCCATGCCGGCACTATCGTCAACGTGAGTTCCGTTGCGGGCAAGATCGGTGGCGGCCTGCTCGGCACCGCGGCTTACGCGAGCTCCAAGGCCGGTGTTAACGGTCTAACCAAGGCAGTCGCCAAGGAAGGCGGCAAGTTTGGCGTCCGCTGCAACGCCGTGTGCCCGTCGCTCACCCTTACCGATATGACCTCGATTCTCTCTGACGAGAACTCTCAGCGCATCATCAACGGTATTCCTCTGGGCCGTGCCGCCCAGGCAAGCGAGCCCGCGCAGATGGTGCTCTTCTTTGCCTCCGACCTTGCCAGCTTCGTGAACGGCGAGATCGGTGACTGCGACGGTGGCATCGTTCTGGACGGGTAATACCCCGCGACGTTAATTCGGCGACGGCTCCTGCGACTCGGGACCGTCGCCTTCTTTCTGGCACAGGAGCGTGTGACCGCGTGTCGCACGCATCAAAAGGAGATATAAATGAGTGAATCGACTGCGGTGGAGGCGCCGGCGGCAAAGGAGCCGTTCTTTAAGATGTCCTCCATCCCGGGTGCCAATATTTTGGTGCCGCTTTTGTTGGGCTGCCTGCTCAACACGCTGTTCCCCGACCTATTCAAAACGCTCGGCAGTTTTACGCTTGGCATGACTCAGCAGGGCGCAGGCCCGCTTGTTGGCGCTTTTTTGCTCATCGTCGGTACGACGATTTCGTTTAAGAGCGCTCCTGCCGCCGCTGCCCGCGGCGCCATCATCATCGCCGTCAAGCAGATCGTGGTCGTTGCCGTGTCGCTGCTCATCCTTTATGTGTTCAACGACAACCTGTTTGGTATCTCGGCCATGGTGATGCTGGCCGCTTGCACGGGTGCGAACAACGCTATGTACGCTGGACTGATGGGCACCATGGGCAATGAGGCCGAACGTGGTGCCGTCGCAATCACCACGCTGGTTGTCGGCCCTCCGGTCACGATGATCGTGCTCGGCGCTGCCGGTCAGGCTCCGATCGGCTGGTCGCTCGTGGGCGCCATCCTGCCGATCGTCGTCGGCATTATCCTGGGTAACCTCTTCCCCAGCTTTAAGAAGATGATGGCACCGGCACTTTCCGCCATCATCGTGCTCGTCTTCTTTGCCATGGGATCGACCATGACCTTTGGCCAGCTTATCAACGGTGGTCTTCCCGGCATCCTGCTCGGCGTGATCTGCTCGGTGGTCTTTGCAATTCCCGTCATCGCGGTCGATAAGCTCACGGGCGGTACGGGTGTCGCAGGTGCGGCCATTTCGAGCTGCGCCGGAGCCAATGTGGCCACGCCTGCTGCCATGGCAAGCGTCAACGAGGCCATGTACGGCGGCGCGGTGCTCGCGACGGCTACGGCGCAGGTCGCAGCATGTGCTATCGTGACGGCCATTTTGACCCCGCTGGTCACCAGCTGGTGCTACAAGCATTTTGAGGGCCAGGGCCACAGCAAGGCAACGACCGACAAGGCCGCCGCAGCCGCCTAATGCCAAGCGGCAATCAAAGCTAAATAACTAGCCATGCCACAGGGCGGCCCCGGGGGAAATCCCGTGGCCGCCCTGTAGTTTCTGTGGGGTCTCTGGGGCACTTTACTCTGCTAAAGCTGGCATAACAGCTAGAGTGAAGGACGTATAAAGGCAAGGGGAAATATCAAGCGAATCGGTGAACGGTAGCTGATGGTGGGAGCGTTTCCTGCGGATTTGTTAAAAACAACCTTATGGTATAAAAAAAGAAACATATAACAGCCCTGATGAAGGGGGTGGCTATGTTATCCTTCTCAAACGGGTGAAATCTTGGGTTTTGGGTTGCAGTTCCAAGGTGGACAAACGTTTTTCCCTGTACCAACGTGTGGTGAAGAACGGAAGAAGCCGGTAGTGCAAGCCGATAATTCAAGAATTCAATAAGCAGCGGTGTGAGAGAGCGCCGCATTACACGTAACTAGGAGCGTGGTTACACAATGCAGGAGGCATGGGAAGGCTTCAAGGAAGGCATCTGGACGGGAGAGGTTGACGTCCGAGACTTCATCCAGAAGAACTACACCCCCTACGAGGGCGACGAGTCGTTCCTCGCCGGCCCGACCGAGCGTACCAAGGAGCTGTGGGGCGAGGTTCTCGACCTGCTGCTCAAGGAGCGCGAGCAGGGCGGCGTCCTCGATATGGACACCAAGACCGTCACAGGTATCGTGAGCCACCCCGCTGGCTACATCGATAACGCCCACCGCGAGATGGAGACCATCGTCGGCCTCCAGACCGACAAGCCGCTCAAGCGCGCGCTGCACGTCAACGGCGGTATCCGCATCGCTTGCCAGGCTGCCAGCCAGCACGGCTACAAGATCGACGAGAACGTTGTCGAGCGCTACACCTTCGAGCGCAAGACTCACAACGCCGGCGTCTTCGATGTCTACACCCCCGAGATGCGTGCCTGCCGTTCGGCCCACATCATCACCGGTCTGCCCGATGGCTATGGCCGCGGCCGCATCATCGGCGACTACCGTCGTGTCGCCCTGTACGGCGTCGACTACCTGATCAAGGACAAGGAGGCCCAGAAGGCTTCCACCCCGACGGTCATGACCGCCGACAACATCCGCGATCGTGAGGAGCTGCAGGAGCAGATCCGCGCCCTCGGCGAGCTCAAGATGATGGCCGAGACCTATGGTTTCGACATTTCCAACCCTGCTACCAACACGCAGGAGGCCATCCAGTGGATGTACTTCGCCTACCTCGCTTCCGTTAAGGAGCAGAACGGCGCCGCTATGTCCATCGGCCGCACCTCTACGTTCATCGACATCTACGCTGAGCGCGACCTTGCCAACGGTACCTTCACCGAGGAGCAGATCCAGGAGTTCGTGGATCACTTCATCATGAAGCTCCGCATGGTCAAGTTTGCCCGTACCCCCGAGTACCAGGCCCTGTTTACCGGCGATCCGCAGTGGGTCACCGAGTCCATCGGCGGTATGGGTGTTGACGGCCGTACGCTCGTTACCAAGATGAGCTACCGCTACCTGCACACGCTCGAGAACATGGGCACCAGCCCCGAGCCCAACATGACCGTTCTGTGGTCGACCCGTCTGCCCGAGAACTTCAAGAAGTTCTGCGCCAAGACTTCTGTCGCCAGCTCCTCGATCCAGTACGAGAACGATGACCTCATGCGCGTCTATCACGGCGACGACTACGGCATTGCCTGCTGCGTGTCCTCCATGCGCATTGGCAAGGAGATGCAGTTCTTCGGCGCCCGCGCCAACCTGGCCAAGTGCCTGCTGTACGCACTCAACGGCGGTGTTGACGAGGTCTCCAAGAAGCAGGTCGGCCCCAAGTATCGCGCCGTCGAGGGCGACACGCTCGATTACGACGACGTTGTGGCCAAGTACAACGACATGATGAAGTGGCTCGCTGGCGTGTACGTCAACTCGCTGAACATCATTCACTACATGCACGACAAGTATTGCTACGAGCGTATCCAGATGGCTCTGCACGACAAGCACGTGCACCGTTGGTTCGCTACGGGCATCGCTGGCCTTTCCGTCGTGGCCGACTCCCTGTCCGCCATCAAATACGCCAAGGTCCACCCCGTCCGTGACGAGAACGGCATCATCGTCGACTTCGAGACCGAGGGCGAGTTCCCCAAGTACGGTAACGACGACGACCGCGTCGACCAGATCGCTCACGACGTTGTGCACCAGTTCATGGAGTACATCCGCATGAACGACACCTACCGCAACTCCGTGCCCACGACCTCGGTTCTGACCATCACCTCCAACGTCGTGTACGGCAAGAAGACCGGTTCTACGCCTGATGGCCGCAAGGCTGGCCAGCCCTTCGCCCCGGGTGCTAACCCCATGCACAAGCGCGATAGCCACGGCGCCATCGCTTCGCTGTCTTCGGTTTCCAAGCTCCCGTTCCGCGATGCTCAGGACGGCATCTCCAACACCTTCTCCATCATCCCGGGTGCGCTCGGCAAGGAGGACCAGGTGTTCTTTGGCGATATCGACCTTGATCAGCTGGGCGAGTAACTATTGTTAGTGCTATACTAACAATAACGATTACTGATTAGTGCGCCGGTTTCGGCCGGCGCCTATCGATCGAAGGAGACACATTATGAAGGTTTCTGAAGTTTCCGAGACTCAGGCCGATAACCTGGTCCACATGCTCGACGCTTACGCCGAGAAGGGTGGCCACCACCTGAACATCAACGTCTTCAACCGTGAGACGCTGCTCGACGCTCAGGCTCACCCCGAGAAGTACCCGCAGCTGACCATTCGCGTTTCCGGCTACGCCGTGAACTTCCACACGCTCACCAAGGAGCAGCAGGACGAGGTCATTTCGCGTACCTTCCACAACAAGTTCTAAAGGGGTTTAACTCCCGCAGGATCGCCGGGGCTGTTTGGGCTACCTCCCAAAACGTCCTCGGACATGCAAGAAGCCCTCGCTGCGCACTTCGTGCGGCGAGGGCTTCTTGCGTCCTGCGGAATATTTTGGGAGGTAGCCCAAACAGCCCCGGCGGGGTCCTGTGTAGTCACCCTTTAGGCGGAACTCTCCTAATTATTTGGATGAGTCGTTTACTTACTTGTACTGTTACCGTCTTCCCACTGTTGTTGGGGTATGCTTTGTTCGTATGTAAACGTATGACATGTTGATGAGGGGAGGGTGCTATGGCTCGCGAGGGCGCTCGTTCTAAGGATTCTGCTAAGCCTGGCATCAAGGAAGTTGCAGCGGTGGCGGGGGTTTCGCCTACTACGGTATCTCGCGTGCTTAATAATCGCGGCTACATTAGTCAGGAAACCCGCGATAAAGTCCATGCGGCGATGGAGCGCATCAATTACACGCCCAACGATATCGCCCGTGCCATGCTCAACGGTCGCCTGAACCTTATCGGCATGATCGTTCCCTTTGTGAGCAGCCCGTTCCATGCTCAGGTTGTGCAGGCGGTCGAGCGCACGTTGGCGGGAAACGGCTTTAAGATGTTGCTGTGCAACAGCGCCAATCGACCCGATCTTGAGCGTTCCTATATTGACATGCTCCGCCGCAATATGGTCGACGGCGTAATCGTCAACTCCCTCAATATCGGTGCCGAAGCATATGCCGAGATGGGCTTGAGCCTGGTTGGCATCGACTGCGATCTTGGCGAGGGCTCTGTCCAGATTGCAAGTGACAGCTATGGCATCGGCGAGCTCGCCACGCGCCGTCTGATTGATGACGGCTGCAGGCGTATCCTGTGCCTGCGCAGCAATAGCCGCATGCGCATGCCTGCCAATAAGCGTACCGATGCCTACCTCGATGTTGTTGAGCAGGCCGGTTTGTCCGCGCTTGTTCGTGAGGTCGAGTTCGTTAAGCCCGACGACGAAAAGGGCGCGGTCGTCGCGAAGATCCTCGATGAGAACCCCGATATTGACGGCATCTTTGCGGGAGACGACACGATGGCGGCCATCTGCCTCAACATGATGAAGCAGCGCGGCTTGAGTGCTCCGGACGATATTAAGGTCGTGGGCGCGGATGGTGCCCGCCGCACCATGACGTTTATGCCTGACCTAACAACCGTACGCCAAGATATCGATCGCATCGGAGAGCTCGCGGCGCAATCCATCATCGCTCTGATTAACGGCGATAAGCCCGAATCGAATATAAAACTCCCCGTTGAACTTATTGAGGGCAAAACCGCGTAGTTCATCCCGTGCTAAAAGAATCCCTCAAACGCCACCGATAACCGTTCGCCGGCATATGTCAACCGTTTGCCGACGACTGGAACTGCGAAAAGACGTATGGATATGAAAACGTTTGACATATGAAAACGATTGACATATCTTGCAGATGTACCGAGTTAGTATCTCGACGGAAAGGAAGTCTCGGATGCATAAGGTGTATTACCAGCCTGAGGGAATTTGGGTAGGCGACATCATGCCGTACGGCGAGGATGGCACGTTCTATCTCTATCATCAGCGTGACACGCGTAACCCCGAACCTTTCGGAGAGCCGTTTGGCTGGGCACTCGCGACGACCAAGGATTTCGTCAACTACAAGGACTTTGGCGAGAGCCTTGAGCGTGGCGGCGACGAGGAGGTCGACCAGTACGTTTATGCCGGCACGGTGTTTAAGGTGGGCGACAAGTACCATGCGCTCTACACTGGTTGCAATCGCGATAAGGTCCGCGCACGTTTGATGAAGCAGGTTCTTCTTCACGCAACGAGTGACGACGCCGTCAAGTGGGAGAAGAACATCGCCGAGACGCTGCTTCCGCCCCAGGAGGGTTACGATGACCGCAACTGGCGCGATCCCTTTGTGCTTTGGGATGAGGAGAACGAAGAGTACATGCTCATCCTCGGCACGCGTGTGGGCGAGGACAAGCGTCTGATGACCGGTCGTCTGGTCAAGTTCACCTCCAAGGACCTGGATACCTGGGAGTTCCAAGGCGACTGGTGGAATCCGGGCCTGTACACCATGTTCGAGATGCCCGATCTCTTTAAGATGGGCGACTGGTGGTATCTGGTGTTCTCTGAGTACAGTGATGGCAACAAGACCCGTTACCGCATGTCTCGCTCTATCAACGGTCCCTGGATCACTCCTGCGGACGATTCCTTCGATGGCCGCGCGTACTATGCCGCACGTACCGCATTTGATGGCGAGCGCCGCGTTCTCTTTGGTTGGGTTCCTACGCGTGACGAGGGCGGCGACCCCAGCTCTTACCTGTGGGGTGGCACCTTTATGCCCCTCGAGATCGTTCAGCGTGCCGACGGAACGCTTGGCACCAAACTCCCCGACAGCATGCTTGGCGCCTTTGGCGAGGCTAAGGCAGTCGAGGCCTTTAAGCTTTCCTGCGAGTCGGGCAAGGTCGAGCAGGTGCTCGCTGCGGATGCCGGTTCCACCTATATGCTCGACGCCGACATCGAGCTCGCCGGTGACGCTGCCGGCTTCTCGGTAAAGCTCGCCGAGAACGCCGAGTCCGGTCTAGCCTATGAGTTCCGCGCCAACCTGCGTGAGGGCAAGCTCGAGTTTACGGCGGCCCCCCAGTATCCGTGGTTCCAGGTCAACAACATGGGCCTCGAGCGTCCGTTGTTCTTCAAGGGCGAGGGCACTCATCATGTGCGCCTGGTCGTTGACGACGATATCGCGACCATCTTTGTCGATGATGTTGCGCTTAACGCTCGCTTTTGCAATAAGCAGGGCCAGGGTGTGGCGCTGACGGTCACCGACGGTACGCTCAAGTGCGCAAATGCAACGATCGCATCTCTGTAATGGCCACAAAACGTCTTATGATTTCGTAAGGGAATGGAGAGGAACATGGACTACAAAGTAGTGTCTCAGCAAGTCGTCGATAACGTCGGCGGTCTGGAGAACATCGAGGGTGCCACGCATTGCGTTACGCGTCTGCGTCTGGTGCTCAAGGATACGAGCAAGTACAACAAGGCCGAGCTCGAGAACATCGATGGCGTCAAGGGCGTGCTGTACAACAGCGGCCAGCTCATGATCATCTTTGGTACCGGTACCGTTAACAAGGTCTACGATGAGTTTATGGCTCTGACGGGCGTCAAGGAGATCAGCGCTTCCGAGGTCAAGGGCGCCGAGGCGGACAAGAAGGGCAAGTTCTTCTCGGTCCTCAAGGTATTCTCGGACATCTTTATCCCCATCATTCCCGCTTTCGTCGGCGCTGCTATCATCATCGGCCTTAAGTCGCTGATCGTTGCCAACGGCCTCTTTGGCATGGAGGGCAGCCTTGCCGACCACAGCGAGTTCCTCAAGAACCTCGCAAGCTTCTTTGCCATTATCGCCACCACCTTCGATTACCTGCCTGTCCTGGTTATGTACAGCGCGGTGAAGCGTTTTGGCGGTAACCCGATTCTGGGCATCCTCGTCGGTATCGTCATGGTTCACCCGAGCCTTATGAACCGCAACACGTTCGTTATGGATCCGACGGGCGCTGAGTACTGGAACTTCGGCCCGCTCTCCATTCCCATGGTTGCTTTCCAGGGCGGCGTGTTCCCCGCAATCCTGACCGCCTGGTTCATGGCCAAGGTCGAGAAGATTGCCCAGAAGTACATCCCCGAGGTCGTCTCGTTCGTCTTTGTCCCGACCGTCACCCTGATTCTTGCCAACGTCGCCCTGTTCACCGTGTTTGGCCCGCTCGGCAACCTGATCGGCGATGTTCTCGCTGGCGTGATCGACGTCCTGTACAACAGGATGGGCGTCTTTGGTGCCTTTGTCTTCGCCGCGTTCCTGCAGCCGCTCGTCGTTACCGGTACGCACCAGTTCATTCAGGGTATCGAGGCTAATCTCGTTGCCACGACTGGCTTCAACTACATTCAGGCCATCTGGTCCGTTTCCATCATCGCCCAGGGCGGCGGCGCCATCGGCATGTATCTCATTCACAAGAAGCATTCCAAAGAGCGCAACATCTGCATGTCGTCCTTTATCCCGACGCTGGTCGGAATCTCCGAGCCCGCTATCTTTGCTGCAAACATGCGCTACTCGATCATTCCGTTCATCTGCGCTTGCATCGGTGCAGGCTGCGGCGGTGCCTTCGTGAAGCTCTTTGAGGTGCGCGCTATCGGCCAGGGTCTGACCGGCGTACTTGGCCTGCTCATCGTCACGCCCGAGACCCTCGTGTGGTATGTGGCTGGCAATCTGATCGCTTTCTTCGTCCCGATCATCCTGATCTTTGCCTACAACAAGGCAAAGGGCGTGCCGACCACCGATGAAGAGGGCGCTGGCGCTGGCTTCGACGTTAGCTTCTAGTTGAGCCGTTCAGCGTAATGTGCGGATAAGTCCATTTGAGGAAGGGCGTTCGGCTCGTGTGAGTCGAGCGTCCTTCCCCATAGACGAGAAAGTCAACGGCGATGTTAAATCAAAAAAATAAGGTGACGCGCGCGGACTATGAGCAGTGGCGTGCCGGACAGGATGAGACGGCGGGTCGCATCGCGTCCGACCCCGATAGGCTCCTGTTCCATGTGGAGCCTGAGCTTGGCTGGCTCAACGACCCCAACGGTTTGGTGCAGATTGGTGATACGTATCACATCTATCACCAATACGATCCATTCGATGCTGCGCATGGCGGTCCAGTGCTTTGGAATCATCTGACAACAAAGGATTTTGTGACGTACGAGAATCGTGGCCCTGTGCTGTTCCCCGATTCCGATTTGGATTCGAGCGGAGTGTATTCTGGTTCTGCCTTTGTACACGACGGCAAGATTCACTACTTCTATACCGGCAACGTCAAGCATTTTGATCGCGACGATTACGACTATGTGCTGACAGGGCGCGAGCAAAATCAGATTCACATGGTCGCCGAGAACCCCGACGAATTGGGCGAGAAACGTATGGCTGTTGGGCCGCTCGATTACCCCGACGATATCGGTACGCACGTGCGCGACCCCAAGATCCTGGAGCACGACGGTATCTACTACATGGTTCTCGGTGCTCGTACAAAAGACGACCGCGGTTGCGTGCTTGTCTATACCTCGCGCGATCTTGAGTGCTGGCAATATGCGACGCGTATTGAACTCGGCGAGAAGTTCGGTTTTATGTGGGAGTGCCCGGATCTGTTTGAGCTCGATGGCGAGTTAATCCTCGTTTGCTGCCCACAGGGCGTGCCCGTCGATGGTTGGCGTTACCGAAACCCGCATCAGTGCGTGTGGTTCCGCATCAAGGCCGATTGGGAAAAGCCTTGCTTTGCCATTGTCGAATCGGGCAAGCCCCAGATGGTCGATGCAGGTTTTGACTTCTATGCCCCTCAATCATTTGCAGATGCCGACGGTCGACGGATTATGATCGGTTGGGCCGGCTGCCCCGATGCAACGGCTCAAAACCCGACGGTGGAACGCGGATGGCAGTGCGCGCTTACCGTGCCGAGGGTGCTGAATATGCGCGACGGTAAGCTCTGCCAGTGGCCCGCGCGCGAGGTTGAGCAACTGCGCAAGGAGCGTGTTTCGGTGACCGCCGGAGAGACCGTCGACTCTCCTGGTCGACTGTTTGATGCCGTCGTGTCGTGCCGGGGGACGAAGTCCATTGAGCTGGAGGTTCGTGAGGGTGTTGTCGTGTGCTTTGCCAACGGAATGATCACACTTGATATGGGCGATGAGGGCTATGGACGCGACAAGAGGTCGGTTGAGCTCGACGAGCTTTACTGCCTGCGAGTCCTTTCGGATGCCACGATGCTCGAGGTATTTGTCAACGACGGCGAGGTTGCGCTTACGAGCCGCACCTATTCGTCTGCGGCGCCTGCGATGCAGTTGCGCGCCGAGGGCGACGCCTCGATGGAGTTTTACCGTCTGGCTCGCTAGCCGCATTGTGAGTGACCATGGCGTTTTGGATACACGGGCTTTCTTGGTGGCTACCGTTTATCGCATATAGCTACCGTTTGCGGAGTAAGTAACACTCATTACTAAACCGTGTAGAATCTCATGCAAGCACGGAGTATTTCAGGGAGACGCTGTCCTTTGTTGTGGCGAAGGGCGGCGTCTCTCTGGTGCTTGGGAGTCGTTGTTCAATTGGGCGACGGGCGTGCGCGCGTAATAAATAATCAACGTCGAGATGGGTCGTGATGATAATGGGCAAGTACGTAATCGTGGTTGAGTCTGGTTCGGATGTGACGCCGGAGCTCTGCGAGCGCTACGGCATCGTGCGCGTGCCTATGCATGTCACGATTGGTGACGAGACCGTCGAGGACGGTTCGATCGATCCGCTCGAAATATATTCGCGTTGCAACGAGTTTGGCGTGATGCCCAAGACCAGCGGCTGCGCGCCTGCGGATTTTGCTCATGTGTACGACCGTATCCATGCCGAGAAGCCCGACGCGACCATCCTGCATCTTGCGTACTCCGAAGTCACGACCTGTTCGCATCAGTCCTCCAAGATTGCAGCTAAGGGCCGCGACTACGTGTTCTCCATGGACACGCGCTTTGTCTCGGTAGGCCAGTCGCTTGTTGCCGTCGAGACTGCCAAATACATCGAGGCTCACCCCGATGCCACCGTCGACGAGATTTTCGCCTTCACTAATTCCGTCATGGACCGCGTGCTGCTGGTCTTTGTTCCTACCGATCTTGCCTTCCTCAAGGCGGGCGGTCGCTTGTCCAACGTTGCGTTCCTGGGCGCTCATCTGCTCAAGATCAAGCCCTGCATTGAAGTGACGGGCGGCAAGTTTGTGGCAACCAAGAAATTCCGCGGCTCTATGCTCAAATGCGCCCGTGCCTTTATTGACCACATGGTTGCCAAGGGCGAGATTGACTACTCGCACATTGGCCTGGCGTATTCGGTAGGCCTTTCCGAGGAGCTGCGCGATGATATGGAGGTCTACGCGCATGAACTCGGCTTTAAGGACATCACCTGGACTCAGGTCGGCGGCGTCATCTCGAGCCATTGTGGCCCGACCGCCTTTGGTGCGGTGCTGACGCTCAAGGCGTAAGGGCTGGCGTAATCGATATCTATTGCCACGGCGGCGGGCGGGTTGCGACAACCTTCCCGCCGCTCTTGCGTGGGGCCAAATAGGACAACCCAATCGATCGCTAAACCGTTTCACCATCATGCGTATGGGCTAGAATGACTCTGGCATTTTAATTGACAATAACCAAAGAGAGGCAAGGTTGCGGGAATGGCTGAGATGACGCTTGAGGGTGTGGACGCTCATCCCGAGGACTCTGCGTATGCCCTGGGTCGCGTGCATTCGATCGAGACGATGGGAACGGTCGACGGTCCCGGCATCCGCTTTGTGGTGTTTGTTCAGGGCTGTCCCATGCGCTGTGCGTATTGCCATAACCCCGATACCTGGTCGGTTAACGGCGGCACCATGGTGACCGTCGAGCACCTGATGGACGAGTTCCAGAGCAACCATGAGTTTTACCGCAGCGGCGGAATTACGGTTTCGGGCGGCGAGCCGCTCCTGCAGCCCGAGTTTTTGGCCGACCTGTTCTGTGCAATGCACAACAACCCCGATGGCCGCGTGCATACCTGCCTTGACAGCTGCGGATATGCGTTTGACCCCAACCATCCCGAGAAGTTCGATGCTGTGCTCAACGAGACCGACATGGTGCTGCTCGATATTAAACATGCCGATCCCGTCGAGCATAAAAAGCTGACCGGTTGCGACCCCGCACGCATTCTGGCGTTTGGTGATGAACTCGCGCGTCGCAAGATTAAAGTCGTTATCCGCCACGTGGTGGTGCCGGGCATTACCGACACGGTGGAGGAGTGTGAGGCGCTCGGCCGCCTGATTGCCCCGTGGCATAACGTGGTGGGCCTGGAGATGCTGCCGTATCACACGATGGGTGTCGTCAAGTACGAGCAGCTGGGGATTCCCTATAAGCTTGAGGGCGTGCCTCAGATGGATACCGCGCGCATGCCCGAGCTGCGCAATGCCGTTATGACCGGCATGAAAAAGCGCCGCACGGAACTCAAAAACGCCATCGGCTAGCGGCACTCATTGGGGACAGACTTAAATGAGTGCCCCCGGGCACCTAGTTGATTGCTAAAGAGCCCCGTCAAGTTGCGGTGGAATAGTTCTTGTTTATCGGCTAATACCGCCCAAACAGGAACTATTTCATCGCAACTGCGTTTTGGGCAGAGATGCGCAACAGAATCGGTGTTTTTGCATAGAAACGCCTGTTTATTGTTTAGAGACACCTTAAACGCGACTGAATATCTTTGGAAAGAAATGCCTGCTATCGACATCGATGGCTGTACCTATGTCATGAGCGTCATGACATCGATGCCGTGGAGCGACCGCTCGAGCGAGGTTACGGCCGCGATTGCAAAGGCGCTGTTTGATACGCGAGCTGCACTGGCTTAGCGTGTTCGTTTGGCGAGGTCAAACAAAATGCTGGTACCATACCGTGGTTGAGAATTTCGTATAGGTTTGGGGAATGGTATGGCTACCATCGCGATTATCGGTGCGCTCGAAAAAGAGATCATGCAGATTAAGGAAGAGCTGAGCGACGTTTGCGAGGCACGGGAGGCAGGCTTGACCGTTGTGAGCGGTGAGCTCGACGGCCTGACAGTTGTCGCCACAACGGCGGGCATGGGCACGGTGAACGCCGCCGCTGCAACACAGCACCTCATTAGCAAGTATGCTCCGCAGGCTGTTGTGTTTTCGGGCATTGCGGGCGGTTTGAACCCCAAGCTCCATATCGACGACGTGGTCATTGGCAAACGCCTGCGCTATCTGGATACCGATACCGCGCTTATCGCCGAGTCCGCACCGGGGCTCGAGGAGTTTGGCTCGACGCCCGCGCTGGTCGATATTGCCGCCGACGTGCTTGCTGAGCGTGGGTTTGTCGACGCTTCGACAAATGCAGTCGCTTCGAACGAGGGCACCAAGCAGTTCCTGGTCGGCACGATTGCCACGGGCAACCGCTTTGTGACGGGCGCCGCCATGCGCAACGACGCTATCGAGGCCACGCATGCCGATTGCGTCGAGATGGAGGGCGCGGCAATTGCGCACATCTCGGCCAAGAATGGTGTCGATTGCCTGGTGCTGCGCGCTATCAGCGATAATTGTGACGAGGCATATGACGCGTTTTGCGAGCGCGAGTTCGATCTGGATGAGTACGCTCGCACCGCGAGCGGCATCACGCTTGACATCGTTCGTCGTATCGCCGCCGCGCAATAGCACGCCCGTTTTGTAAAAACCTACGACCAAGGAGTGTCCATGGCCGATTCCATTAATTACCAGCTTGCCAAGTTCGTCGCCAGCTACGGCAAGGTTTCGCAGATCCCCGAGTCCACCTGTCCCGAGGTGAGTTTTGTGGGCCGTTCCAATGTGGGCAAGTCGTCCATCATGAACAAGCTCTTTGGTCGCAAGAACCTGGTCAAGGTTTCGAGCACGCCGGGCAAGACGAGCAACATCAATTTCTTCGAGGCCGACGACGTGCACTTTGTGGACCTGCCGGGCTACGGTTTCGCTCGCCGTTCCAAGGCCGAGCGCGACCGTTGGGCCGAGCTCATCGGCGACTTTTTCGACTCCGAGCGCAGCTTTAACCTGGTTGTGTCGCTGGTGGACATTCGCCACGACCCCAGTAAGCTCGACCATGACATGATCGACTACCTGCAGGGCAACGAGTTCAACTTTATCGTCTGCCTCACCAAAGCCGACAAGCTCAGCCGCACCCAGCAGGCCCGCCAAGCGGCAGCCATCAAAAAGCAGCTCAACGTCCCGGCTGAGAACGTAATCATCACGAGCTCCCAGACCGGCACCGGCATCGACGAACTCAAGCGCCGCATCGCCGAGGCCTGCCTCTAATCGAGCTGCAACCCCTCAAAAGCTCTTATCTATATCACCTCAGTGATAGTTATTGGTAAACTATCACTGTGGTGATATTTTTTAGGAGGCCGATATGGAGCTGTGGCACGGGTCGGAGGTTGTTGTCGAGCATCCGTCGCTGGATAGATGTAAGCAGTTCAACGACTATGGACGTGGGTTTTATTGCACGCCACATGAGGAAATGGCGATGGAATGGGCATGCCGGACCGAGTCCGATGGTATCGCGAATCGATATGAGCTCGATATGGATGGTCTCGCGGTCTTGGATTTGGAGTCCGGGGAGTTTTCAATTCTTAATTGGCTTGCGATTTTGGCCGACAACCGGGAGTTTAATGTCTCGACGCCGCTGGCACGCGAAGGACTTCGCTATCTGCTGGATAACTGCCTGATTGATATTTCTCCCTATGATGTTATTCGAGGCTATCGCGCCGACGATTCCTACTTTTCGTTTGCAAGACAGTTCGTTAACGGCATGATCTCGCTCAGGCAACTGCAACTCATTATGCGTTTGGGCGATTTGGGCATCCAATACGCTCTTATGAGTGAGCGCGCGTTCTCGGCGATCAGGTTCCGCGATTGGAAGCAGGCCTCGGGAGCTGAGTTTTATCCCAAACGATTTGAGCGAGAACAGAATGCTCGACGTAAGTATCTGGATACGATAAACGGATTTGACACCGAGGGTGTCGACATTAGGGATTTGATGGCAGGGAGGGTTGATTTAAATGATCCAAGAGTTAACGGATTGTGGGCCGAGTAGGACATATCCCGTCTATTACCTCGAGGACGCAATGAACAACCTAGGCGACTGCTTTGACTATGCCGTTAATGATTATGGAGCAGAGGGATCGGAAGTTGCTGAACTCTTTTGCCTCAGCGGCGTAGCTCGCGAGTTCGAACGCGGCAACGCATGGGTCGTATCGGGAAAATCGGGCGTTGAGCTGTTCGCGCTTATCGCTGAAAGATCGGGCTATCAAAACAGGCCTATACCGGACTGCACCTATCGATTTGAGAAGACGCCGGAATATTGGGCGGGCTGGATGCTGGCATACCTGCAGTGGCGTTTAGGGGAGTCTTTCGAAGATCTGCTGCATGTCGTTCCATTTGATGCGCTGCGCGGTCTGTACTATCCCTGGCATGAAGCCTCAGAGGAACGTGTGGCGCGTCTTATTTGCGATATGGCGAAGAAAACACCTCGTCAAACTAAACTGGCGCAAGCAAGAAAGAGGCTCAAGAAAACCCAACAAGACCTGGCATACGAATCGGGCGTATCACTCCGCTCAATCCAAATGTACGAACAGCGCCAGAGAAACATCAACGAAGCATCGGTAACAACCGTAAGGGATATGGCGAAAGTCCTGCACTGCAGCATCGAAGACATCTTAGAGCCAGTCTTTGAATACAAAGAAACTAGCGCAGCCTAAAAGAGATGCTGGCCGCTGATTGCTCAAGTTGCAGTTCGAGCAATTTGAGCAGCGAAGCCGGCTGCCTAGTGGGGGCATGTGGGCCTTCTAGGTATCAAAATCCGCCTACGTATTGAAATGCCCCGCCAAGCTAAAGTGCTCGGCGGGGCATATTTCGATTGACGATGCTAGCAGGGGTTGAACTTTAATATGCCGCGAGTAAGAGGCGCCTGCATTTAGCAATTAAAGTAAATTATTCAATTCGGGTGCTCAGCCAGTATTCTCCATTTGAAGCTAAGATTGCGTACGTAATTCCATTTTTGACAGTTGGCGTACCTACGCAGGCAGCGCCAATCTCCTTAGCGTCGGAAAATGAGAGTGTTGGATCAATTGCTTGTATGGTTGCTAATGCTGTCGCCGCGGCATAATCTGAATTTTCGAAGTACATGACTATGTTTTTGAAGCAGTTTTCTGATCCAAGATAGCTGAATAGTAGTTGACTGCTCGAGTCCGAGAAAAAACCTCCAATACCGGCAAGCGTAGAGCCATTTTTTATCTGAAGCTCGAGTCCCGTGCCGCTATCGTCTAACTCGTAACTCGCCTTCATACTGCTGCAATTGGGAATATCGGAGAATTCCTCGTTAAGTCGTTCAATAAAGCCTTCAGGTGAAATTGAAAACGATCCGTCGCCAAGAAAGGAAGTAATTTCCTTTTCGTTGCGGGTGTCAACGACCTCTCCGCATTTTTCGCATTCTCGTATTTCCTTTGAGGTGGCGTCTACGTAGTCAACTTCGGTAGTCCACGAGCCCGGTTGGTGTCCGAGTGGCTCCCCTTTCGTTTCGCCGCAACGCTGGCAGGTCTTCGGTGTCGTACAAGTTGCTTCTTCCCATTCGTGCCCGAGAGGCTCTCCCTCGGTTTTGCCGCAACTTTTGCATACACGGGGGCTAGTGCAGGTTGCATTGGCCCATAGCTTGTGGCTACAAAACAATTGAGGAAACAGCATGGGCAAACTGAAGATGATGACAACTGCCACGGCAGCTGCGATTGCCGCTCGTTTTTTATTGCCTAATTTATGAATGGCCCGCGTTAGAAGTGAGTCGTTTTCTTCATTTTTGCGTGCGCCGTCATCTTCGTTTGATGGCGGAATTTCAGAGGAGGGGATGTCGCTAGCACCATCAGAAAACTGCTCGGCTTTGAAATCTGGCTTCCGCTCGTCGGACTCGCTGAGTGCCTTTTCCTCGTCGGGCTCCTTCATCTCGTCATTCATGTTTATCGAGGCTCCTTCCTAGCTATGAATCTGCGATGGGCATTTTTGATAAGCGGAATGGCTGGTGACATAAATATATCCCAGTTTGGGATATATCAAAATGGAATATAGCGTAAACGGCATGAACGTTGATGCTAACAGGACATGCGGAAAATGCCTTTCCCAGATTCGTCGGGAGCAAGGTATCACTCAGGTTGAACTTGCAAAGAAGCTGGGGGTACCTCAGTCGTTCATCTCAAAGGTCGAGACCGGGGAACGCAGCCTTAGGGTTTATGAGCAGTTTGTCTATGCGGATGCACTCGGAATTACTGTTGAGACGCTAGTACGTAAACTTGGGGCTGTTTTGAGTAGCGGAGATAATTAGATGACGCCACGCATCGATCATCAATTAGAAATTAAAACAGAGCTATAGGGCGAATGAGATGCTGGGAAGTGCGCCTTTGTCAAATAGAAGCCAAAAAATCAGCCCGGCGACTTTCCAGAGCGTAGGTTCCTGTAGCCGCCGCCAGTGAAGTTAACATAGGGGAGGCCAGGGGCTTTGCCCCCAAATCTTTCCGCAGGACGGCAGGACCCCCGCCGCACGAAGTGCGCAGCGGGGG